>CABQCA010000001.1 GCA_902462525.1 uncultured Porphyromonadaceae bacterium
ATTTCTCCTTTCGGCGTAACTAAACTACAACTCCGACACGGATTATCCGAATTTTCAGCACCTTGCGACTGCGTTTGACTGTCGCCGGACTGAAAATGACTGATACTATTGTCGGATTGCTATATTAAGATACGAAAAATTTTTGAAACTTGCAAATAATATGTTAGCTTCGTATTATAAATCCTGATTTTAGCATTGCAAAAATAATTGTCTTATCCGTAGTTGATTTTTTGTAGATTGAGGATAAATGTTTGTCATTAAGACCTTTTCAATAAGCTGGCACATCTCATTCTTAAGGTGCAATTTGCAAGCTACGGAATCAGCAAAAAATTCCTCCTTATTCACATCCTTATTTTCTGCAAAAAAGTAAAGAATATGACCAATCTCATGCGCAATCCCTGCATATATTTCATGTTCAGGTATCTTCAATGAATTTATCAGGTCGTCATTTATGACTATACCACAAATAGTTTCCTCAATAGCTCCTGTATTATTATATATAAAACACGAGAGTGCTGCTTTTCAGGGTCTTTAATTTGAATGATATAATTTTCCTGTGCACTCTTATATTGTTGCATAGAGAATGTTTTGATACTTATCTTCTTTAAGATTGGGAAAAGCGATAATAATCTATCCCCAAATTCCTTCTCAAAGGAGTTAAATATTGGCAAATCGCTATATAACACGATTTTCGCTATTAGAATTTCCAATTATATTCAGCTCTTAAACCACATATTGCATAATATACAGCATCAATAGGAGTCATGCCAATTCGCGAAAATAACACAGCCTCTTCTCTATTGGCAAAAAGCACTTTATAACTACGATAAGGATCGCCCCTTTCACACATGATTCTCATAGTATATTTTTCACATACAGCGTCTTCAATGTCAACGTTGGCATCTGTTACTTGACATAACTCCCACGGCAATAAGTTTATCAAAGCAGGCAAACTCCATGCATGAATACATTTATTTTTGCCATCTGACTTAGGGGTATTCTTATATTTTAAGAGGTTTCTTGATTCAGAAACTTCCCAATACATATCAGAACTCTGAACATCAATAAACTCACATAGCTTTTTACTTTGTTCTACGTCGGTTGCGTATTTAATTCGACTATTCATAAAAATGGATAACTACAAAAATACTAATATGTTTATTATGTCTCAATTAGCGTTTTTATGGGAAATTGATAAGGTCAAAATACATAGACCTTGTGGTAGAGTGTTTGTCTTTCTCGGAAAGGAACATAAATCCGCATTTCTCATAGAAAGGCACGGCGGCAGCGTATGCATCAACCGTAATGAAGCGACAAGCACTCCGACGCATTGTGGCGAAAACGTGTTTCACCTGCAATAGAATCGCACGACCTATCTGCTTGCCCGCATAATCTTTGGATATGGCAAGACGACCGATTTTGACTGCCGGGTATTCCTTGCGCCGTTTTGAATTGGCTACATGGCGGTTAAGTCGATTCCATAGCTTCTTCTCGTCAGGGTCGAACACAATCTTATCGTTGAGAAGGCTGTAATATGCAACTGTCTTATCCGCCTCGTTATCTTCGAGCAGATAGGTCAACGCCATCATAGACTTGTAGTAATTGACGGCATCGGAAAATAAAAAGTCATTCAAATCGGCATCGCCGCAATCGAATGACTTTATTTGTGTATCGGCATCTATCTGCCGAAAGGTGAATTTGTCAAAGTCCATAATTACATAGGGAATGTGCTTATGGCTTTGAACGCCTCATACGCCTTTCTTGCCGCTTCCTTTTCAGACTTGCTGACAGGAGCGGGATTTGCCATTCTTCTGGCGAAATTTTCAGCGTCCTTGCCCCTTAACACCGGGGTTTCTTTGATAGGTCGTGCCATGTCTGTACTCCTTTTGTTTGTTATTAGATTACAAAGATACAACAAATTTCTGATATATAGAGTTGTAAAGGCGATAAATCTTGCAATCTCGATTGCAAGTATGCTTCAAGTATGCTTCGGAATAGAAAAGGACACCGGGTATCCCTCCCGATGTCCGACCACTAAATCCACAATCAAAATGATTTTGACTGCGATTCCGTGTGCAAAGTTAAGCTTTTTAGCTCACATCTACAACCATATAACACTCAATCCCGTGGAAAGTTATTCGGGGCTTGCATAGCTGACACTGCCGAGGCTGTTTATAGCCTTCACCATAAGGTCGTCATTAGCTCGTGTGTATTTTTCTGTATGCCGTAAGCTGCTATGCCCTAAAAGGGTTGATACCGTCTTTATATTCGCTCCGCGATTAAGCAAATTAACCCCGAAACTATGCCGGGCGCAGTGCCATGTGATATGCTTGCTAATGCCAGCTCTTTTAACCCATCTTTTCACAGCCTTTAGGCAAGCGGTATGAGAAGGTAGCGGAAATATTAGACTATCGCGTTCTTCCTCTGTCGCCGGGTATCCTACAAGCGATAGAATATCATCGTTAAGAGGGATTACCACACCACTCGCCGAGCTGTGCCCGCGTGTTTTGTTCTGCTCAAAAATCAGAAGTTTGTTGGCGTAATCAATATTTCGGAAAGTTATATCGCTTACATCACACCAGCGTAAACCGCAGAATAAGCTAAAGAGAAAAGCTCGTTGTATGACAGGATTTTCATTGGCGTAATGTGTTGCCATCAACCTTTCTATCTCTTCGGGCGAAAGAATTTCTTTCTTCAAAGTCTTTTCGTCAACCTTTATGGTAATACCCATGCAAGGGTTCTTCGACAAGATTTCCTTTTCAACGGCATAAGCTATGACTTTCTTGAAACGCTGGAATACTGATTGTGGGCCTTCACCTTTGCCGTGAGCTTTCAGATACTCTACAAAGGCAAGCATCATTTCCTTAGTCAGTTGCTGAGGTCTTATGATTCGGTCATACATCTTATATGCCGGAGTTTCGCTGAGAAAAGCACGGAAACGACGATGAGCCATTTCAATCATGCGTTTGTCTGCTTTGGTGTATGTGTCTATGTATTCTTGAAAGAAATCGTGGAAGTTGGCGATACGCTCTTTCTTCAATCGGTATCCTTCCCGGTCCTCAAGCAAACGCTGTTCTCTCTCAAATCGGATTTTCTCGGCAAGAGCCAACGTATTCTTGTTCTGGATGCGCTCCTGTTGGGTACGGGGTGCAATCCAGATGTATAGGTTCAGATTTTCTTTTCGGCGGTCATGCTTGATTTTGTATTTTTGCTTGCCTTTCATAGCACCTTCGGTGTAATACACCGGGTTGCCGTCATCATCAACGACGGGAGTTTCGGTTCGCCCGAGGTAAAACTCAAGATAAAGGCTTGCCCGTCCGTCGCTCAGTACGGACTGCTGTAGTTTAGGGTTTTGTTTGTTCTTTGTCTTGATATTTGCCATAAGTGTAAACTTTTCTTTTCCACAAAATTACACATTCAAAAGTAATTCGTAAATTTGCATTAAAGAGTCATTAACAGTTCTATAACAACTGTGGTGTACTAAAAGTGTACTACTTGGCAAAAAATATCGAAAACGGCTATAAATGAATAGAAGACCAATCACATATAACTATCTGATAACCATTGCGAATGGGTCTATTCATTTTCATGCGTTTTCATATCAATATACCGGGTCCGGGTACATGGCGGCGGCTGAAAATCGAGCGATTTTTCAGCCGCTGTTTCTTTTTTTCGGAAGCTGCGCCAAATTTGAGGGCCTGTGTGGAAGTACAATGACAGAATAATGCTAATTTTGTGGCATTATTCAATGTATGCCTATACGTTGCATTATGAAACCGCAAGAAAGACTCCTGTTCGTGATATTCGTTTTTGCCTTTATGCCACTTATTGCATATGCAAGAATAATAAAGGATACTCCTGCCGGAGAAGTACCATTTACCATTGCTGAAGACAGCCGTATATATGTTACTTATGATTTCCTTGTAAAATAATATCCGTATTATACTGTAGCAGATGATTTATAACGGTGGCGAGATAAGGTGGGTGTGGTTCGATCTTGATGACACTCTTATCGATTTCAGGACGAATTCGCGTGTGGCGTTGGCCAAGACATATCTCAGGGCCGGCCTGGGCCGCTGGTTCGACAGCATTGCCGACTGGACGGAATGCTACGAGAGGCACAACCACGCGCTATGGGACGCTGCGGCGCGCGGCGAGATAACATCGGCTTTTCTGAAGGCCGAGCGTTTCCGCCGGCCTCTCGTCGAGGCCGGAATGAACGACGGCGACGCCCGCCGTATTTCCGACAGTCTCAGTACTCTTTACCTCGACTTGCTCGCCGATGAGAAGGCTCTTGTTCCGGGAGCGGTCGAGGCCCTTGAATCGGTGCGTGCGGCAGGCGCGAAAACGGGCATTCTCAGCAACGGTTTCAGCATCGTGCAGTGGCGCAAGATGGAGCGGGCCGGGCTTACCGGATATATCGATAAAGTAGTGCTGAGCGACGACATCGACATTATGAAGCCCGATGTGCGTCTCTACAGATACGCTATGGAAAGCGTGGGCGTGCCCGACTGTTCGCAGCATGCCATGATAGGCGATAATCTCAAAACTGACATTCAAGGCGCTCTGAACGCTGGCTGGACTGCTTTCTTTCTTCAGCCGCGACACGGCAAAGCTCATGTCGAAGTTCCCGATGGCGTTGTGTCGGTCGACAGCCTTATGGAGGCGGTGGATCTGCTCGCAGGAGGAGGCCGATAATAATAGTCTGAGCAACGGACAGCGGCCGGCAGTCGTTCATGACAGCCGGCCGCTGTTGCGGTATGCGCAGGTTTTATTTTATAAGCACTTTCCGGTTGCCGATGATGTAGAATCCGGGCGCAAGGCTGCGGATGACCGCAGCGTCGGCGTCGCGGTGAAGGAGAATACCGTCGAGGGTATAGACGTCGGCTTTATCGGAGGGGCCGGCCAGTATTCCGTCGATGCCGGCCGAAGACAGGACCGTGCATGTGGCTGAAACGCCGCTGCCGTCGAGGGCTGTTACCGTTATCACTGCGGAACCCGACGAAATGATGTCGACTTTGCCTTGGCTGTCGACCGTTGCAACGTTCTCGTTGCTGCTCTGCCATGCCAGCGACTTGTCGGTGGCGTTTTCGGGCAGTACGGTGGCTGTGAGCTGTGCCGATTTGCCGGGCTCGAGTGACAGTTCGGCCGGAGTCAGTGCTATCGATTCGACGGCAATGAACCGGCTGACGCGTACGGTGGCCGAACGACTGACTTTTCCGCAACGTGCGGTGATGATGCACGGAACATTGCTTGCGCCGACGGCTGTGACGGTTCCGGTGGCATCGACGGTGGCTATCGACTCGTTGTTGGAGGTCCAGATGATGAATTTGTTCGAAACGTTCTCCGGCTCGACAGTGGCAGTGAGCTGTGCCGTTTCGCCTTCGAAGAGCGAAAGGCTTCCGGGGCTGATTGTGATGGCGGTTGCGGGAATGCCGGGTGCCACCACTCTGACTGTGGCAGTGGCGGCGACATTGTTGTCAGCGGAGGTAGCCGTGACAATGGCCTCACCCTCGCTCTTTGCCGTGATGGAGACAGAACGGCCGGAACCGCTGATTTCAACAATGGAGGGGTCGGACGATGTCCATGCCACATTCAGAATGGCGGTCGCCGGAATGGAGGATACCCTCAGGTTCACTTGGTCGCCGACTTCAATGATAAGGTCGGAGGGATTTATGACGAGCTGTTCGGGCAGGGGCTGGCGCACTGAGACACTGCACGATGCCGAGGCACCTCCCGGCGACGACACGGTGATGACGGCGTCGCCGGATCTTAGGGCAGTCACTCTGCCGTTTTCGACAGTGGCCACGGTGTTGTCCGACGATGACCATGCGATGGTACGGTCCTTGACGTCGTCGGGCATCGTTGTGGCGGTAAGAGTTGCTTCCTGACCGGCGAAGAGCGACAGGTAGCCTGTGCTGAGTTTTATTGATTCGGGGTAGTACGGAGCGACAGTGAGGTCGCATGAGGCTGCTTTACCGTTCGCCGTGGTGGCTGTGACTGTGATTCTGCCGGCTTTGAGGGCTGCTACGGAACCGTCGGCGGCAACTGTTGCCACCGAGGCGTCGGAGCTGCTCCAGATTATTGCCGGCTGTTCTACGTCGGCCGGCGATATCGATGCTGACAGAACGGTCTTTTCGCCGGCGTAGAGCTTGAGGCTTGCCGGGCTGACGGATACCGATTCGGGATATTCGGGTGCTACAGTAAGTTCGCAGCTTGCCGAATGACCGTTTATGGTAGTCACTGTGATTGTGGCAGTACCTTTGCCTGTGGCTGTCACGAGACCCGAGGCCGATACTGTGGCGACGGCGCTGTTCGATGATGACCACGAAAGACCTTCGGTCGATGCCGTGGAGGGCGATACTGAGGCATTAAGCTGCAATGTACGGCCTTCGTAGATTTTCGATGATGTGACATCGAGGCTTATCGATGCGGGCATGGCGGCTACGGCGGCGTTGTACTCGGCACGCGATACAATCCTGATGTTTGCAGGTGAACCTGCCGGAACTTTCAGGTAGCACCGGTTGGCCGGAAGATACTGAATGTCGGCTGTAACGAATCCGAGCGAGCCGTCGGGCATTGTGCCGAGCATGCGCATGGTGTTTCTGTCGTAGGGAGTGAGGTTGAGGTGCGTGTTCATGTAGTTTTCGAAGAACACGCCTCCGAGCCGGTTTCCGCTGATGGCGGGGCCGCTGCCGCCGATGTCGAGCCGGTTGTTGGCCGGCTGTGCCGACGGACACTCGATGAAGCAGGCTGTGTTGGCCGGTATGGTGCCGGTTATTTCGTCAGCCACAGCCATGCCGTATTCGCATGTGGTGACGGCGTAGATTTTAACGCCGGTCGAATATGCTTTGAAGGGGAACGACGCATACATGGGGGCATAGAGCTTCCCGTCCGCCTGTATTTCGGGCTTGACGCCGAAGTAGTTGTCTCCGGTGGTGGTGATCGGTTTGATGTACCATTTGCGCCGGTCGGGTTTGCCGCTGCCGGGAGCTGCTACTTCGCTCGACATGTAGCCCTCGGCATCATCGGAGGCGTTGGCGTCGCCCAGATATTTGGTCACGCCGCTGTCGCGGCCGTAGGCAAAGTAGGCGTCGCCTGTCTTCATGATGGTGACATAGCGGCCTATTATCTGGTAGATGCCCGTGCCCTGGGCGGTGATGTCGTAGTCGCTGCTGACATAGCCCTGGCTTTTTTTCGAGAAATATAGCACAGTGGCCGGGTCGGACATTGCTTTTTCTTCGCCTTTCCACAGCTGTATGGCGAGAGCGTCGACAGTGGTCGCCGACATGTCTACTTTGCCTTTGTTGTCGGTGATGTAGATGTAGCGGTCGGTGACAGTGTTCCTGACGCGGTAGTAGCCGTCGTTGCCTACTTGTGCCGACGAATGAAGCGCCGCAGAGGCCAGCAGAAGTGAAAATGTGAGTCCTTTGAGTGTAAGCGAAAAGAGTTTTTTCATTATGGAAGGAGATGAAGGCCTGTCGGCCGATTGGTCTGATATATGTCGAATTAAGGTGCAAAGATAAGTATTTATTTTTACTTTTAGACAATTTCTGCGTGGCTGAATGGCAAAAAAATCCCGGCTGCGGTGAGGCGGCCGGGATTTTTCAGAGTTTATAAGTTGTTCGGCAGTGTGTGCTGACTCAGTCGGCGATGCAGATGGCAACGCGGTTCATGACAGGATCGGGATACGGCTGGGTTTCAGCTTCGCCCATGCTCTGGACAGTGATGCGGTCGGCAGCGATGCCGTACTTCTCCCGGAGGAGCTTGGCTACAGTCTGTGCGCGCTGGTTGGAGAGGCGCAGGTTGATGGCGCGTGTGCCGGTGCCCTTGTCGGCATAGCCGGTGACGGTGACTTTCTTGCCGGGGTTAGCCTTGAGATAGTCGGCCATATCCTTGACCTTGCTCATTTCCTTGCTGCTGACGGTAGTGTTCGAAATGGTGAAGAACACGTCGACACGGTAGGGATTTTCGGCCTTCACTTCTTCTTTGATGTAGACAGTGTCGGTTTTCTGGACGGGCACTTCGACGATACGCTCGACGATGCGTTCCACGTACTGAGGCTCGACGGTGCGTGTGGTCTTGGTGCACTTCTTGCCGAAAGTGAAGCGGGCGCCTACGAGGGCATTGAAGTACCAGTCGGCGTTGCCGGCTTTCTTGGAGTTGTAGCCGTCGGGGAGAACATTTGCCTGCAGTTCGATGCCGAGAGCAAAATTCTCGTCGGCGCCGAATTTACCGAGGAAACGGGCTTTGGTGCCGTCCCAGAGAAGGCCAAGGGGATGATAGCCGTTGTTTGCGGCAGCATATGCGGCATCGAAGCTGTTGGCTTCGTTGTTATGCCAGCCTACATTGACACCGATGCCGGCGAATACATTGACGTCGACAAGACGGTTGGGGTTATAACCGCCGAGGATGTTGGTCATGTCGAAAAGGACGTCGGCTGTAGGTGCGATGTAGTTCCATTTCCAGCGGTGAGCCTGTTCGAGTTCCATCACGCCTTTGCTCTGCCAGCCGTTGACAGCCAGCCGGGCTCCGATGTAGGGGTTGAATTTGTAGCCGGCGGCTATCTGGGCGTTGGGGGCGGCAAGTTTGCCGAAAGCACCTTCACCGAGGGTCTCCTGACCGCCTATCTGAGTCTGCAGGAACCAGTGGGGTTTGAACTGGTAGACAGTGACCTCCTCCTGTGCCACGGCCGGAAGAGCCGCCATGAATAAAGCTGCAGAGAGTATTATCTTGCTGAGTTTCATGTTCGTTAAATATTTAAGTTGTTTCTTTTTAACTGAAGGTCTCCAAGGTTGTCCCCGACCGGGGACATACCTTGAATTGCTTCAATTGTTAGAGATTGCTCAGCGCATGGTCACGTAATAGCGGCATGTTGCTGTTACGCCATGATAGTCGACCGATGTGTAGAGAATTTCGTAGGTGTAGCCGGGCTTCATGTCGCGTGTGGGAATAGCGAAGCGCTTCTGGTGGCCGGGACATACCTGAGCGAGCCATTCGGTGCTCTTGTTGATGGTGGCGCACTGTGCTTTGGCATTGGCAGCGCTCTTGCCGGTGGCATTGTCGATAACGTTTGTCACGGCGACAACTTTCTTGTACGAAGGAGCGACGATTTCGGCGTTGAGCGATGTGGCATAGAGCATGAATCCGTCGCCGCCGTCGTTGACGAGAACAGTCGGGTTTGCAGGGTTGGCGCTCAGGAGGAAGTCGCGTGCCGAGCTGCCGCGGTAGAAGATGGCGGGCTGCATGTAGTGGTTGGGATCCTCGAGCATGCTGTTGAGGCGGCGGGCGATGCTGTTGTAGCGTTCGATGAAGTTGTTGAACTTGCCTACATAGTTACCTACCTTGCCGTTGATTTCGTCCTGAATTTCAGTTACGAGGTCCTCGATCTTATCGTTGATCTTGTTCTGCATCTGAGCGAGCAGATCTTCGACTGCGGAGTCTACCTTGGTAAGCATCTGGTCGATAGCATCTCTGAAGGCTTTGTTGAGGCTTTCGTTCCATGTACCGATCTTATTGTTGAATTCATCCTCAATATTAGCGAGGAACTTATCCATGTCTTCTTGGGATACTTCGCCTTTTGCCTCAACAGTACCGATTTTTTGGCCGGATTCATCTATTACATCACCTTTGACAACAGCCGAGAGTGTGCCGTCGTATTTGAGTTCAATGGGTGCGATCTCGAAATCGAGTGTGATGTCTTTGCCGTCGAGGTTGACTGTGACGTCGGAGAAGTCGAACTTGAAGTCGTCGAGTTTGTCAGAGAGGTCGAAGATTGTCTGGCTGATGGGGTCGATGACGGGGAACTTGTGGTTGATGCTCTGACCGTTCATGAAGCTGTAAGAGAGCGGACGGAAAGTTGTTGCGGCAATGTTGTAGTTGGAGTATGTCGCGTAGTCCACGCCGTTTACATTCCATGCGGCTTTGAGGCCGTAGGCGGGAAGCATACCGTTGATCTGGTCGTAGAGGGCCTTCATCAGGTTGAGAGCGTTTGCGCGCAGACCGCTGCGGCCGTCGGAAAGAATGTCCTTCATAGCGGTTTTGAGGCGCTGGTCGATCTGTACCTTAACGGAATCGATAGCTTCGAGATTGGGCTCGAGGTATGCGTCGGCTTCGTAGAAGCCGTTCTGTGCCGAGCGTGCGGAGTAGCCGAATGTGAGGACTTCGTCGCTGCGCCGGAGGTTCTTGAGCTTCACGGTGCAGTTTTCGTCCTGACTGTTGACGAGGGTGAGGTCGCCGTTGGTGAAGTCGACATTGTTGGGGTTGATGGTGACGAAGAGTTTGCCCAGGTTGGCGTTGCCTTCTTCGATAAGTACGGCGCCGTTGGCGATGGTTTCGGGAACGAGACCGCTGGCCTGGAGAACTTCGTACTCGTCGGCGGTAAGTTCGGGCTCGTTATCGACGGTTGCTATCTGCTGGGTGCTCGGGAACGAGAAGTCGGGTTTGTCGCTGAAGCCGTAGTAGTTTACGAGCATGTTGCTCTGAACGCCGATGGGCAGCGAGAATGTGCCGAAGAGGGGATTGTAGACGCCCTGAACGATCATTCCGGTGATGAGGCTGTTGAGGCGCTCTTCGAGCTGGGTGAGTTTCTGGAGTTCTGTCTTGATTTCTTCGATGGCAGTTTCGCAGGCTGTCACGCGGTTCTTAAGAGCTTCGAGGTCGATGGCGTACTGGGCGAGGTGAGTGTCCAGTTTCTGGTCGAGGGCCTGAATAAGCCCCTCGAGTTCCTTGTCTTTTTCCGACTGGGTGTTGAGCTGACGCTGGAGGTCCTCGTCTTTTGTCTGGAGAGCCTTGATTTCTTCAGTTATGGTGCTGTTGGGGAACATTTCGACCCAGGCGCCGATGGCTGCGCTGTTGAGGTTGGCCTGAGTGAGCGCGTCGACAGCGTCTTTCTCGGCTTTGGTGAGACGTGTGTCGAGTGATCCGACTGTAGTCTTCAGTTCCGAGAGAGCTGTGGAGTGTTCGCCCACAAGAGTCTGAAGATTGGTGATGTTTGTTATGATAGTCTGAATCTGGGTACCGTAAGCTTTTTCTACGATATCCTTCACGTCCTGCTCTGTGAGGCCGTATTTTCCTGCTTCGAGGTCCTTGATGAGCTGCTCGTAATTTCCGGAGAGGGTGTTGTAGTTGGTCTGAAGGGTAGTGATCTGATCCTTGAGACCGCCTTCACCGAACACCTGATTGAGCTGGTTTGTGATGTTTACAATGGTGGTGTTGGTCTTGAGGTCGTCGGCGGTGAGGAAGCCGAGCTCTTTGATTTTATCGGAATTGAAATATTCCAGAATCATGTTTCGGATTTCCTGCTCGGTCCATGTCTTGCCGGTCTCGCCTATGCGCTCGAGAAGAGCGTCGAAGTCGCTCTGGAGATCGTTCAGGTTATCGGTAGTGGCGCCGAGCTTGACCAGAATGTCGCGGAAGTTGTCGGAGCACGACTGCTTGCATTCCTCCTGAGCTTTTTTGAGCTGATCGATAAGGTCTTTCAGGGCCTGATCGTTTTTGTTCATTACCGCCTGAATGTCTTCGTCATTGTCCTTACACGACGTGAAGACATTGCTACTGAAGCCTATTGTGGCAAGAAGCAGCAATCCGTAAGTAAATTTTTTCTTCATATTATTAGAATTAGTATATTGTTATCGGTTCAATGGTCTGTTTAGTCAGTAATGCAGTCAACACTAAGCTTTGTTTGTATTTGTAAAACAGGCCGTGAGTGTAACATGGCCTGTTTTGATTGATTCGGCAAAGATAAGTATTTTTTACCAATTCCAACAAATCGAAACAGGTTTTTTCAAAAAATAGATTTATAATATTTCTGTATTTTATATTAATGTCGGTTAAAGATATTCCAAATATTATACTTATCTTTGCATCGCATGATTTGCTAAGGCGCGTAGTCATGCGATAGAACCTCTCAATATCACAATGTTACGATCGATGAAATTGCTATTAGCATTAACCACCGCTTTTTTTCTTGTCTATTCCGCCAATGCAAATGCACAGACAGCAGCGCCGCAACCCGGGACGACTTCACAGCAGTCGACGCTCAAACGTCTCGGTATATTCAATAAACTTGAAACCGGCATCACACTCGGAACAACCGGATTCGGCATCGAACTGGCCACTCCCGTCACCGAATGGGCGAAAATACGTGTCGGCGCAAGCTTCGTTCCGCACTTCACTGTTCCACTCCACTTCGGAATCAGCTCCTACACCGACGGCACGAGTGTGAACAGCGGCAATATTGGCAAGATTCAGGATATGATGTACAAGCTTTCGGGCTATGAAATGGACGACCGCATCGATATCGACGGCACTCCCCGCATGGCCAACTACAAGTTTCTTGTCGATGTGTACCCGTTTCGCTCCGACCGGCGATGGCATCTTACCGTAGGCTTCTATGCCGGTCCGCGCCGTATCGCCAAAGCTGTCAACACGATGGAGGAAATGCCTTCGCTGCTGGCGATGGCTATGTACAACCGCCTCTACGACGCTTCGCAGCAGCCCGACTTCATCGAGAATGTCTGCACCGAGCCCATTTTCGGAAACGTGTACATCGACCCGGAAGTCGCCTATCAGCTTCAGCAGCGCCTCACAGAATACGGGCGTCTCGGCGTTCATCTCGGCGATTTCAAGGACGGAACCCCTTATTACATGGAGCCGGGCAAGGATGGCACAATGCGCGCCGATGCCTTTGTGAACACCATGCGATGGTACGGCGGTCTTGGCTATGCGGCCAGTGTCAGCAAGGACGGTCACTGGAACATCGGCTTCGACCTCGGCGTGATGTTCTGGGGCGGTGCGCCCAAAGTGGTCACAAACGATGGTGTCAATATGACCGACGACCTTGAGAATATCCGTGGAAAAGTCGGCGACTACATGAAGCTCATGCGCGGCCTAAAAGTCTATCCGACCTTTGAGTTCAAGCTCACCTACACCTTCTTCTGACGTCGCCAGCCTTTTCGTTCACACGGGTCTGCAGATGGCGGCCGCATATCCGTTCATTTCCAGACAGACGGCACGCCTTTTGTTGTTATGGATGGTTTCTCTGATGTATGCCGGTTTCATTTTGCTTCATTGTCGGGTTATAGTGCGAGCTCGCACTATAACTAAACTGAGCCCCAGGAGGAGCGGTCGAGGTTGCGATAGCTGATGGCTTCGGAGATGTGGCGGGGGAGGATTGCGTCGGAGGCGTCGAGGTCGGCGGCTGTGCGGGCCACTTTGAGTATGCGGTCGTAGGCGCGGGCGCTCATGTCGTACTTTGCCATCGCCTTGTTGAGCAAGGCCTGGGCATCGTCGGAGAGTGCGCAGTAGAGGCGAAGGTGACGCGGCTCCATCTGGGCGTTGCAGTTCACTGCCGGATCGTCGGCGAAGCGCCCGGCCTGTATCTGCCGGGCCCGCACTACGCGTGTGCGTATGTCGGCACTGCGTTCGCCTTCGGTGCGTGATGCCAGTTCCTCGAAGGGTACCGGCAGAATCTCCACCTGAATGTCGATGCGGTCGAGCAGAGGACCCGATATCCGGCTCATGTATTTGCGTACCGCTCCCGCAGGGCATGTGCAGGGCTTCGACGGGTGGTTGTAATATCCGCACGGGCACGGATTCATGGAAGCCACAAGCATGAAAGAGGCCGGATAGTCGACCTGATACTTTGCTCTCGACACTGATATGTGGCGGTCTTCGAGGGGCTGTCGCAGTACTTCGAGGACGGTGCGCGGAAATTCGGGAAATTCGTCGAGGAAAAGGATTCCGTTGTGGGCGAGCGATATTTCGCCCGGCATGGGGTTGGAGCCTCCGCCTACCATCGCTACGGGCGACACCGTGTGGTGCGGTGAGCGGAAAGGACGCTGCGTCATAAGGCGCGAGCCGCGCGGCAGTTTCCCGGCCACGGAGTGTATTTTGGTGGTTTCAAGGGCCTCCCGTAAGGTCAGGGGCGGCATTATCGACGGCAGGCGTTTGGCCATCATCGATTTGCCGGAACCGGGCGGCCCTACGAGCAGTATGTTGTGGCCGCCGGCACACGCCACCTCGAAAGCGCGTTTCACGTTCTCCTGACCTTTGACTTCGGAGAAATCGTAAGGGAAAGCACCTTGTGCGGCGGCAAATTCGGCGCGGGTGTCGACCTCGGTAGGCTCGAAGACGGCGTTTCCGCTGAGCAGATCGATGACTTCGCGCAGATTGCTGAGGCCGTAGACTTCGAGATTGTTCACCACGGCGGCTTCGGTAGCGTTTGCTTTCGGCACTATGAAGCCTTTGAAGCCGGCGGCACGTGCGGCTATGGCCATCGGCAGCACGCCCCGGACTGGCTGCAGCGAGCCGTCGAGCGACAGTTCGCCCATTATCATGTACCTGTCGAGTTCGGGAGCGCTGATGGCGCCGGCGCCGAGGAGTGTTGCCACGGCTATGGGCAGGTCGTAGGCCGAGCCTTCCTTGCGGACGTCGGCCGGAGCCATGTTGATGACTACTTTTGTGTGGCCTATGTTGAATCCCGACTGTGTGAGGGCCGAGCGCACACGTTCCTGGCTTTCTTTGACGGCTGTATCGGGGAGTCCTACGATGCAGTACTGCATGCCGCGCTCGACCACAGTCTCGACAGTGACTATTATGGCATCGATGCCTCTTACGGCTGCGGCATATGATTTTACGAGCATGGTCAGAGTTGTTTCAGATAATTTTCGGCTTCCGCCACCCACGGCGTGCGCAGCAGCTGGGCGCCGGCGCTGTCGGTGACCACTATGAACGGCAGCGAGGGAATGGCAATGCGTTCGAGCGCCGGTGACGCCGGTCCGCCCGGCAGCCAGCCTTGGGTCCACTTGGCGCTGTCGGGTGCTGTGTAGCGGCTCCAGTCGCCGAATTCGGGGTCGAGGCCTATGTCGGCGATGCGGCGGTCCTTGTAGTTTCTTCTGATAAAGGGTACTATGCTGTCGGACCGCGGTGAGGCTACATCGGAGAACACGAGCACCGCCATGTCGCCGCCGGTATTGAATGTGGCAGCTGAATCGGCGTGGGTGAAGTAGCGGAAGGAGCCTACGGTGTCGGCGGCAGTCTCGCTCACTATGCGCAACAGCAGCGAGTTGTAGCCCTCGGTGATGCCCGACGGCCGTGCTTCGGGGGCTATCATGGCCAGTAGCGAGTCGGCGAGAGCCGGCTGGCGGCGGCTGTCGAAGGTCGTTGTCAGCAGTATGGTCGAGAGAATCTTGTCGGGGTTGTTCTCCACATAGCGTGCGACCACACGGTTGGCTTCGAGGGGCCCGGCGGCGAGGCTGTCGGCGTTGTCGCGCAGAAAGTCGGCCCATGCCGTGGAGATTTCGTCGCCCGACACTTTCACGGCATATGGTTTCGAACGGTCGACGCTTATCTCGTAGTTGTTGCCGTTGCGGGCGTAGATGCTGGCTATGGGCCGGTATTCATAGTCGAAGACGGTGACTATCGCCGGCTGCCGGGCGCTGCCGAAGAACTCGAAGTCTCCTTCCCTGGCGGCGGTGATGAGTGTGCGGTAAGCGCCGTCGGCATAGTAGCCCACGCGCAGGTTGATGGTGGGATCACCCTCTATGTGGCCGTTGACGCGGAAAGTGTCGGTGTCGGTGCAGGCTGTCAGTACGACGGCGGCAGATATGGCGGCTATGAGCTTCTTCATCAGAAATCGCTGAACAGTTTCGGTTTTATGAGCAGACCTATGCGGACCGACGAATGGTACTTGTTGTATTCAAGCAGTCCTTCGCCATAACCGTTATAAATCTGGAGGAAAAGAAATTGGTTATCTCGTCTGAATATGCGGTACGACAGATCGAGGATTATGTTGGCGTTCAGATTCCAGCCCTTGCGTTTCACCATGGTGAGTCCGCCCGAGAAGCGGCGGTTGTCGGAGATGACCTGAAAGCCCGTCTGCCAGAAGCCGCAGTAGTCCACGATGTCCTTGTTGTTTTCGCCGTCGACGATAGGAGCCCATATTTTGCCGTGTACCATCAGATTTTTTGTGACAAACACGTTGGCGGCGAGGGCAACGCGGTTCCAGGAGCGCGACTGGATGCTGTCGCGGCCGTTGCTTTCGTGCTCTATCATGAATGTGAGTTTGCCTATGTAGCGGTTCTTGATGAAGAGCGGTTTCGTGAGTCCTATGCCGGGGTTGAAATTGAGGTCGGTCATGGGAAGCGATTCCTCCAGCACGTTCCAGAACACTTTCTGCGTGTAGAAAAGATAAAGGTATGTGCCCAGAGGAAGTGTCGCCTTGGTAAGGCGCTGAGCTACCGAAATCTGGAATTTTACGTTAGTATTCTCGTTGGTGGGCCGGAGTCCCAGCGGCGGACCGAAGATGAAATAATTGTCCTTGTACAGACCGAAATAAGGCTGGTTGGAGAAGTCCTGTTTCACGCTGTCTGCATCAAGCGGGTCGCCGCCGCCGGTATTCAGAATCTGGGCGGAAGCGGTAAAAGTGACGAATACTAAAAGCGCTGCGATGAGCCTGCGCTTGCACATGTGAGCTGTGAGATGTAGCATAAACGCAAAATTACGCAAAAAAAATGATTATCTTTGCAGAAAAGACGAAACGGACTTATTTTATGCCGGATAGTATAGAATTTTACGTTATAGCGGTTTTCGTTGCCGCCGCAGTCATCGGTCTGGCGGCCCGTCCGCACGGGCACGGCGCAGTCCGCACTTTCCTCTACAGCGGTGAGCTCAGCGATGCCGGCGAGCCGTCGGAGGCCGGCATTGTGGCGCATGTCGACGGCCGGGGGATGCTCGAAATTTACCGCTACGGTCTCGAAGGTCTCGACGCCTACAGTCTTGCCGTGAAGGTGTCGGGGTTCGACGTCACAATCGACGAGCGCCTGACGCCCGGTCGCCGCAGCGGGATGCCGCAGACAGGCTATGCGCGCATAGAGTGTCTGGCGGCAGAGCGTTATCACATACAGTACAAAAGCGAGGCTACGGGCCGCAGTGCCGCATTTTCGCTGAATATGCGCCCCGGCAACAAGATTGTCAGGGAGCTGTCGTAGTTGCTTCGCCCTTGAGGATGCGGTGGTAGCGCTCGGGATCGTTGATGAGGCGCAGGGCTTCGTTGAAGTCCGGGTTGAGTTTGCTCAGCGGCTGGAAGTAAGAGCCGTCCTCGAAGAGGTCGCGGCCTACGAGGCCCTTGAGGATTGCTTCGACGAGGGGGCGCGAGCGCTGCCACTGCTCGTCGTTGTATTCTATTTTGGCTTCGGTGGCGTTTGCGATGAGCTTGTCGATAAGTTCCTGCGGCACAGTGTAGTTCTCCTGAAACGAAGCGTTGTCCCGATACTTTCCGAGCAGTTCGGCACGGTTGGCGTCGACGTAATTGATGCAGGTTCTGTTGACAATGCCTTTTGCCACCATATCGCGGTAGTAGACGGTGTAGTACGAAGTGTCGGCCGGCACGAAAACATCGGGAATGATGCCTCCGCCGCCGTAGACAGGACGTTTGTTTTTTAAAGTATAGTACTTGAGCGAGTCGGGCCGGTGAATGCTGTCGGCGCTCCAGAGTTCGCCGCTTGTGTAGCGGTTGAGCATGTCGAGATAGTACTCTTCGGAATGTCCTTTGTCGTAGTGCTTCTGAATGCAGCGTCCCGACGGAGTGTAGTAGCGCGATACGGTGAGGCGTATCATCGAGCCGTCGGGAAAGGGAAACGGCCGCTGCACCAGACCCTTTCCGAATGTACGGCGCCCGACAATGAGGCCGCGGTCGTTATCCTGCACGGCGCCCGACAGGATTTCCGCCGCCGATGCCGAAAGCTGGTTGGCGAGGATTACCACACGGCCGTCGGGAAACGAAGGCGTACCCTCGGTGACGTAGGTGTTCTGCGGTGTCTTGCGGCCGGCGGTGCTTACTACGGGCGTACCTTTCGGCAGCAGTTCGCTCGCCACGTCGAAAGCTGCTCCGAGGTAGCCGCCGCCGTTGTCGGAGAGGTCGATGATAAGGTTCTGCATTCCCTGACGGCGCAGTTTCTCGATAGCTTCACGGGCTTCGCGGCCTGTTTCTTCGGCAAACCGGGTGATGCGTATGTAGCCGGTCCTGGGGTCGGCCATGAAAGTTTCGTCGATACTGTAGAGGGGAATATCGTCGCGCACCACGCGGAAATCGATGGTATCATTGGCGCGTTTCACCTTCAGATTCACCACTGAGCCTTTGGGCCCGCGGAGATGTTTCATTACATCGGTGTTTACCATCTTCTTGCCGGCGATAACGGTGTCGTTGGCGCTGATTATGCGGTCGCCGGCCATGATGCCTACCTTCTGCGAGGGACCGCCGGAGATGGTCTGAATGACGTAGACGGTGTCTTCGAGCATGTTGAACTGGATTCCTATGCCGCTGAACTTGCCTTCGAGCGGTGTGGTGAATTCCTTGGTCTCTTCGGGCGTGGTGTAGGCCGAATGGGGGTCGAGAGTCTTGAGCATGGCCTTGATGGCCTCGGTGACCACGGTGTCGGCGTTGACGTCCTCGACGTAGAAGTTTTCGATTATGTGGTTTGCCATCCGCAGCTTGGTGTCGGGCGTGAGTTCCTGGGCGCGGCCGGCAATGGCGACAACGATGATGGCAACGGCGAGAAATATTCTTTTCATTTTTTTTCGGGTAGATATGGTGTGATGTCGGCGCCGTAGGCGGCAAGCTCGCGGACGATGCTCGACGAGACGGCCGACAGTTCAGGTTTGCTGAATAATATAACGGTTTCGACGCCGGAAAGTTGGCGGTTCACGTCGGCCATGTCGCGTTCGTACTCGAAATCCTTGAATGAGCGCACGCCGCGCACTATGCAGCATGCGCCGCATTGCTCCGCGAATGTTGCCGTAAGACCTGTGAAGGCTTCGACACGTACTCTGGGGTTGCCGTCGTAGAGGCGTCTGACGGGTTCGACAAGAGCGTCGAGGACAGCGGCCGGTTTTTCGACATTGACACCTACGGCAATCACTACTTCGTCGAACAGTGCCAGCGCCCGTTCCACAATGTCGGCGTGCCCGCGGGTGAACGGGCGGAAAGAACCCGGAAAAAGTGCGCGTTTCATTCCTGCGAGTCTATGTGCGTGTCGTCTTCAACCACAAGGTTGTCGATGATGAAGTTCTGGCGCTCCATTGTGTTTTTGCCCATGTAGAATTCGAGGACTTCGGCCACGCCGTCGTCCTTGCGCAGACTCACGCGGTCGACTCGCATGTTCTCGCCTATGAAGTCGCGGAATTCTTCGGGCGAAATCTCGCCGAGGCCTTTGAATCGCGTTATCTCGGCGTTTTCGCCGAAGCGCTGTATGGCGGCGATGCGTTCGTCGTCGGAGTAGCAGTAGACGGTGTCGTCGGGAGTATCGGTCTTTTTGGCACGGCCCGAGCGCTTGGCTGTCTTTTTGTTGCGCACGCGGAAGAGAGGTGTCTGCAGCACGTAGACATGCCCTTTTTTGATAAGGTCGGGAAAGTACTGGAGGAAGAAGGTTAGCATCAGCAGGCGGATGTGCATACCGTCGACATCGGCATCGGTGGCGATGATGACCTTGTTGTAGCGCAGGCCGTCGATGCCGTCCTCAATGTTGAGGGCGGCCTGCAGGAGACTGAATTCTTCGTTCGAGTACAGTTCTTTTTTTGTCGCGCCGTAGGAATTGAGCGGCTTGCCGCGGAGCTTGAACACTGCCTGTGTCTCTACATTGCGGACTTTTTCTATGGAGCCGCCCGCCGAGTCGCCCTCGGTGATGAATATGCTTGTGGCCTCCTTTTTCTCTTCGGAGCCGCGGGAGTCGTTGAGGTGTACGCGGCAGTCGTTGAGCTTGCGGTTGTAGAGGCTCACTTTCTTGGCTGTCTCGCGGGCTTTTTTCTGCACGCCGGCCATGGCCTTGCGGTCGCGTTCGCTTTCCTGTACTTTCTTCAGGATTATATCGGCGAGCTCGAGGTTGCGGTGGAGGAAGTTGTCGAGTTCTTTTTTGATGAAGTCGCTGATGTACTTGGCAATGGTAGGCCCGTCGGGGCCCATGTCGCGCGAGCCGAGTTTGGTTTTTGTCTGGCTTTCGAACACGGGGTCCTGCACACGCACGGCCACGGCCGCCACCATGCCGTTGCGAATGTCGGAATATTCGAAATTACGGTTGAAGAACTCCTTGAACGTTCGGCTCACCGCTTCCTTGAAGGCGCTGAGATGGGTGCCGCCCTGTGTGGTGTGCTGACCGTTGACGAAGGAGTAGTATTCCTCGCCGTACTGGTTGACGTGTGTTACGGCAATCTCGATGTCCTGGCCTTTGAGGTGGATTATGGGGTAGAGCGGTTCCTGGGTGAGTGAAGCGTTGAGCAGGTCCTGAAGGCCGTTTCGCGAGCTGAAGCGATGACCGTTGAATACTATCGCCAGGCCGGTGTTGAGATAGGTGTAGTTTTTGAGCAGCGGTTCTATGAACTCGTCGCGGAAGGCATATCCGCGGAAAATGTCGGCCGATGGTATGAATCTCACGAAAGTGCCGTTGGGCTCGTCGGTGGGCTCGATGTCGCTTTCTTCCACGAGGTTGCCCATGGCGAAGAGAGCGCGCTTGCACTGGCCGTCGCGGTAGGCTATGATTTCGAAATCGGTGGAGAGGGCGTTGACAGCCTTCAGACCTACGCCGTTGAGGCCTACCGACTTCTGGAAGGCCGCCGAATCGTATTTGCCGCCGGTGTTCATTTTCGACGCCACATCGATGAGCGAGCCCAGAGGTATGCCGCGGCCGTAGTCGCGCACCGCTGCCGAGAGTGCGTCAACATCGACGGTAATCTGCCGGCCGAAGCCCATCATATATTCGTCGATGGAGTTGTCGAGTACTTCCTTGAGCAGCACATAGATGCCGTCGTCGGAATTCGTGCCGTCGCCGAGCTTGCCGATGTACATGCCGGGGCGCCGCTGTATGTGTTCCTTCCAGTCGAGGGTCTGAATGTCGGCTTCGGAGTAGTTGGCGGCAACCGCGAGGACGCCGTCGCCGGTGGTCTGGTCTATATTGTCGTCTGTCATAGATTTATCTGCACTTTAGTCCTACAAAGATACGGAAAATAGCTTCTACTTTTTGCCGTATACACCGAAAAGTTTTACTTTTAGGCGGTGGACACCTGGAATTTTGCGTGCGAAATGTCGCAGCGAGCGGTAAAAACGGTCCCACGGCGTTTGCCACGTGCCCGAGAAGTGGTGAATGGTGTGTGTTTCGGGTGCCAGATTGATTTTTCCGGTGTGCACCGACTTCGGGCTGAGGTACTGCCATGGCAGAATGTACATCTCGCTGTTGCTGCCTGCCTCGCGCTGTGCTTCGGTACGCCGAATGGCTTCTTCGGGATTCGCTACCCGAACGAATGAGAAGCGGCCCTCTGAGACAGTGTTGATGATTCCGGGCAGCGGAAACATGTCGAGCGAACCGTCGGCTTTCACAAATTCACGCCCGTCGTAGTAGGCCAGCAGATTTTTGAAAAAAGGCAGTCCGGCCACTGCACCCATTACGGCGGCCTCGACGGTACTGTCGCTCTCTCCCTCGTAGGAAAGAAGGTAGTCGTTGCCGAGAAGATCGTCGAGCGGTTTTATGATTTCGACATCGCTGTCGAGGTATATGCCGCCGAAGCTGGCAAGGGCGTAGGCACGCACCCAGTCGGCTGCGAAGGCATATTTTTTTTCATCGAAAGCCTGGCGTACCCACACCGGAGCCTTGTCGCCGAGACGGTCGAAATTCCAGTTTATGATTTTGAAGTCCGGGCAGTATTTTTTCCACGATTCGACGCATGCGGCGAGTTTCGGCGGCATGGCATCGTCGCTCAGCCAGCAGTAGTGGAGAACTTTTGGTATCTTGGACATGGCGATAGGGGGTCTGTTTGTGCAAAGATAACTATTATTTCGGGTTCTGACAAACATAGTTCGGTCCGAGACTTCACATGTTTGAACAAAGGTGAGCGTCATGGCATTATAAATAATAATATCAAAAATCAAGAAAGGGATGGTAGCGTGGCTCAAAAAAATGCGGCGGCGGATGGCGCCGGAGTCGTTTACGATGATACTGGCTGCGGTTGTCGGTCTTGTCACGGGACTGGCATGCGTTGTGCTGAAGAAGCTGATTGCCGTAGTATCGCATTTTTTGCTCGGTAATTTTTCGGAGACCGGCAACTGGCGGCTGATTCTTCTGCCGGCGGCGGGTCTGGCGCTGACGTGGCTTTTCTGCCGGTACGTGGTGCGCCGTCCGCTCTCACGGAGCACCGACCGTCTTGTCTCCTATCTCGACGAAGGCGGCAGCCGTGTCAGCGACAAGCTGACGTGGGGTCCCATCATCGCAAACGTGCTTACCCTCGGTTTCGGAGGCTCTGCCGGGGCCGAAGGACCTATTGCGGTGACGGGTGCGGGAATAGGCGGCAATATTGCCCGTAAGCTCGGCATGACACCCGAACAGATGCGTTTGTTCATAGGCTGTGGAGCCGGCGCCGGCATCGCTGCCATCTTCAAGGCGCCTGTAGGCGGCATGCTCTTCGCTCTGGAGATATTGCGGTTGCCGTTCGCCACTTTCACCGTCCTGGCCCTGCTGCTGTCGTGTCTTGCGTCGGCTCTTACATGTTATATTTTCACGGGATTTACTTTCGACGTTTTTCTCAATTCCGCCGAACCGTTCGGAGCTGAGGAGTATCTTGCCCTTGCTGTGTTCGGTGTGCTTGCCGGAGGATATTCTCTTTTCTACAACCATTGTGTGCGCGTTGCCGGCAGGATGGTGAAGCGGTTCGGCGCAGAATGGAAGAAAATAGCTGTCGCCGGTCTTTGTCTGGGCGTCATGCTCTTTCTTTTTCCTGCGCTCTACGGCGAAGGCTACGGCGTGATGGATAAGATGCTCAACGGTCGCGTCGATGCTCTCTGCGACGGCTCGCCTCTTGTTTTCGGAAGCGGTTTCTGGCATCTGGCGCTTATCGTGGGCGGCATGCTGCTGCTCAAGGGTTTTGCCGTCGGTTTTACCACCTATGCCGGTGTTGCCGGCGATTTCGCTCCGACGCTTTTTGCCGGATCGCTTGCCGGGTTGCTTTTCGCTACTGCCGCCAATACGCTCTTCGGCTTCGCACTTCCTGTGGGCGATTTCGCACTCATCGGCATGTGCGCCGTTTTTGCGGGTGTGATCCGCGCGCCGTTCATGGCAATGTTTCTTACGCCCGAAATGACAGGTAATTTCACTCTTTTTCTGCCCATGGTGCTGGCGTCGGCGCTGTGCTACGGCACGGTGCGCCTTGTGAAAAGCGAGAATTTCTACCATGAGAAGGTGCTGGGCTGATGGGCAGACAGGCAGATGGGCAGACAGGCAGACGGGCAGACAGGCAGACAGGCAGACAGGTAGACAGGCAGGCGGGCTTTCATCCTCGCTCCTAAATACTATTATCTTCACTCTTCATAGAGCCTGCGGATTATCAGGGAGGCAAGTGTGAGGCCGAAGATAGCTGTTGTGTGCATGAAGGTGCCGTTGGCGCCCGAGGTGTCGGAGGCACGGTGGGGAATTGTCTCGGGGCTATAGACACATGTGAATTTGCGGCGTGGGAAAATGCCGCTGCGACGGAAGCGGGTGCGCAGCGCCCGAGCCAGAGGACAGCCTTCGACTTTCCAGAACTCGGTTGCAGCGATTCTGGAGGGGTCGAGCTTGCGCGCGGCGCCCATCGATGAGAAAAATGCCGTGTGCGGTGCTGTGGCAGGGTCGGTGCAGCGCAGTATCAGGTCGGCTTTGTCGGCAAGCGAGTCGATGGCGTCAATTACGAAATCGTAGGTTTCTATGTGGAATGAGGCGGCTGTTACGGGGGTGTAGCGACTCTGAATGGCTTCGATGTGTGCCGACGGGTTGATTTCGGCTATGCGGCGCGCGAGCACTTCGACTTTCGGCCGTCCGACGGTGGCTGTTGTGGCGGGCAACTGACGGTTGATGTTGCTCTCCGCCACCGTATCTGAGTCGACCATAGCGATATGCCCTACTGCAGAGCGGGCCAGAGCCTCGGCGCACCACGACCCGACGCCTCCGACACCGAAGATGAGAACACGGGTGCCGGCAAGGCGCTCCATCATCGCATCGCCGGCTACGAGTCGTGTCCTGATAAAATTTTCAAATATATCGTTTTGCATATAAAAAGTTCCGATTATAAATATTAACTTTGCAAAGTTAAACAAATTTATTCAAAAATTGTCTATTTCAGAGATTTTGATATTAAAGGAAATCGAAACTTGAAATAAGTTAAAAAAGACTATAATTTGAAAAAATCCTTTTAAATATTAATCAATAAACCAACCAAACATGCACAAATCATTTATCGGATTTTTGGCTGCGGCAGCGATGTTTGCCGCAACCGGAACCATGCATGCCGCGGAAAATAAGGCCACAGAGACGCTTCCGGCACCCCGGCCCGGCATTATCCGCGTGAAACTGCAGCCTGAAGCTGCACGACTGGTAGGCAGTGCGCCGCGTCTGAAGGCCCATGGCAAAGTGGATGTCGGTACCGCTCCTCTGAGCAAGGCCGCCTCCGCCGTAAAGGCTGTAAAAATCAGCCCTATGCTGCCTCCGAATCCTAAATTCGCCGCACAGCGTGCCAAGTACGGCCTCGACCGCTGGTACGTAGTGGAATTCGACGAAAGTATCAATGCCGACGCGGCCCGTAAAATCTTTGCAGGCACCTCCGGCGTGGAGAAGTCGGAAGCGATAATCCCCATGAGCCTCCAGGAGGGCAACGGAGCTTTTGTCAACACCACGCGTCCGCCCATGAAGGCAACGGCGGCCGACTACATGTTCAACGATCCCCAGCTGCCATCGCAGTGGCACTACTACAACGACGGCAGTCTGCCCGGCTCGGTGGCCGGCGCCGACATCAATCTTCTGCCGGCATGGAAAGAGACCACCGGTTCACCCAATGTGCTTGTGGCAATCATCGACGGCGGTGTCGACTACCGTCATGAGGACCTGGCGCAGAACATGTTTGTCAACGAAGCCGAGCTTAACGGCACTCCCGGTGTTGACGACGACGGCAACGGCTACGTCGACGATATCTACGGCTACAACTTCTGCTCCAATTCGGGCGAAATCTATCCGCACAGCCACGGCACACATGTGGCCGGCACCGTGGCCGCCGTCAATAACAACGGCATCGGTGTGGCCGGCGTGGCCGGCGGCAACGGCTCCAAGGATTCGGGTGTGCGCATGATATCGTGCCAGATTTTCGATCCCCGCTCGGGTCTGCCCGAAGCCGACTACGCCAAGGCCATCGTCTATGCCGCCGAAATGGGCGCAACCATAGCACAATGCTCCTGGGGCTGGGAAGCTGCCGGATACTATGAGCAGGCTGTGCTCGATGCCATTGACTACTTCACCGAAACGGCCCGTTCCGAGGTGATGACAGGCGGCCTCTGCATTTTCGCAACAGGCAATTACGGCATCACCGGCGACTGCTATCCCGCATGCTACGATAAAGTATTGGCCGTAGCCTCGATGAGCAACGATCTGCGTCCCACCTCATACTCCAACTACGGCGACTGGGTCGACATCATCGCTCCCGGCGGTCTCCTCGACTTCGGCGAGGCCAACGGCGTGCTCTCCACCCTGCCCAACAACAGCTACGGTTTCAACGAAGGCACATCAATGGCCACGCCACATGTGTCGGGCATAGCCGCTCTGGTTCTCTCCAAGTACGGCAGCCCCACTTATGTCAACGAAAGCCTGCGTTCGCAGCTGCTGACGGCCGTAAACGACTTCTACGGCCAGCCCGGCAACTCCGGTTTCGCCGGCCTCTACGGAGCGGGCTACATCGATGCCGCCAAGGCTCTTGTTTTCGACGACGGCTCGGCACCTGCTGTCGTAGCCGATTTTGAACTTACTGCCGCACAGGACAACATCGAGGTCAGCTGGACTCTGGCCTCCGACGCCCCTGTGCCCGACCATCACATAATATACTATAGCGAAACGCCGTTCACCGCCGCGAACCTCGGCTCGGTGAAGAATATTGTAGCCGACACACGTTTTGCCGGTGCCGGCGACAAAGTAAGCGCCGACATCAACGACCTCAAGGCTCTCACCGCCTACTACGTTGCTCTCGTGGCAGTAAACCGCTGGGGCAAAGCTTCGGAGCTGTCGCCCGTTAAGAGTGTCACCACCAACGAAGGTCCGCACATGACACTGGGCAGCACACGCGTGAGCATGAGTTCGACCGCCGATAATAAAGTTGCTTCGGCCTCTTTTGAAATCGGCAACGAC
Source organism: uncultured Porphyromonadaceae bacterium (assembly GCA_902462525.1). Classification (GTDB taxonomy): domain Bacteria; phylum Bacteroidota; class Bacteroidia; order Bacteroidales; family Muribaculaceae; genus CAG-873. Next base: position 26,181 of record CABQCA010000001.1, read on the forward strand.
GCCGACGGTATCCTCCGCTGGAGCGCCGCAAAACGCACCGTGCGCGCCGTGCCCCAGTCGATGAGCCGTCCGTTCATCGGCCGCACGACCGCTTACAGCGGCAAGCTCGACGGCAAGAAAGTGCGCGCCCCCCGCAACATGGTGCCGGCCGACTACGATGCCGCCGACTATCCCGTCAACATTACCTACGGCACCGAACTGCGGGCCTACATCGGCGACACCGATGCCAAGGTGCCCAACTCGATGGCTCAGTGGTTCTATATCGATCCGGACAAATATGCCGACGGCTTCAACCTCACAGCCATTAATGTGGCCGGCGCATACGGTGAAAACCCGACAATCGAAATCTACAAAGGCGATGCCGCCATTTCGTCGGCCACACTGCTCAAGAAGGTGAACTACAGCTTCTTCGCCTTTAACTATCCCATCACTCTCGACGAACAGCTCTACTTCGCTCCCGGCGAGTCGTTCTGGGTGGCCGTGCACTTCGACGGTGGACAGGACGGCTATCCTCTGGCGCTCTACACGGCAGCCGATGAAAGTACCGGCGGATACAGCTACATGTCGAACGACAAGGGCCGAACCTGGACGCAGCTCTCCGACGCTCTCAAGGGCAGCCCCTACGAAAGCCTCGGACGTCGCGCCACATGGGGCATCACGGCACGTTCGCTCAACCCCGACTGGAGTTCGGTGATGGAACTGACGCCCGAATCGGGTGTGGTGCGCAAAGGCGAGACACAGACCGTGACAGCTTCGGCCGATGGCTCGAAGATTGTCAACGGTACATATTCGTTCAAGGTACTTTTCGAAACCAACGAAACCGGCGGCTCTGACAAGAGCGTCACAGTAGCGTATACTGTCGCCGGAAACAAACCGGAGATCCGCGCACCTAAAATCGTCGATTTCGGTTCGCTTCTTGTCGGTCAGAGCAAGACTGTAAGTGTCGAACTCTACAACAGCGGCTACGGCTCGTTCCGCGGCAGCGAGTGGGGCGCCGGTCTCTACTCCGATCAGATCAGCGTTACGAACGACAATTTCGCCGGACCCGAGTATGTGGGCAGCGGCTTCCCGGCGCGTACCTCGACCACAGTCGAACTCACTTTCGCGCCCAAGACAGCAGGCAGTCACACCGGCTACGTGACTTTCACCGGCGCTGATGGCGCCGAAGCCCGTGTGCTTGTACAGGGCGCCGCCACCGAGCCCGCCAAACTGGCTCTCGAGCCTGCGGTCATCGATGCCGGCACTCTCACAGTGGGCGCCGGGCCCTCAAAGGCAACGTTTAGAATCGCCAACAACGGCAAGTATCCGCTGGAGTACGTGTTCCCGCGCTTCTCCGACGAGCAGATCGAAGGCCGTACTGCCGCAAACCATAAGTTCGGCTACACAGTGGCCTCGACCCTCGAGGGCTTCAATGCCTTCGGGTACGACGGCAACCCCGCACTTATCAACCCCACCGACATAGTATCGCAGTTTTCCGACGATGTTGCTGTGTCGCGGCCTGTATCGCTTGGATTCTCCTTCCCATATTATGGTAAGAGCTACGACAAGGTCTATATCAACAGCTTCGGCGGTGTGCAGTTCGCGCTTTCCGACGACGCTATGCACGAACCCGTCGATGCCGGAGATTACGGCGTGCCCGGCACAGGCCTTATCTGCGCCTACGGCCGACAGCTGCGTTTCGGTCCGGACAGCAAGGTCGAGTATGCCAAAGCCGACGGTAAATTTGTGGTCCGCTTCACCGATGTCCTCGCCGTTGTCTACGACACCGACTATACTCCCGTCAGCTTCCGCATTACTCTGTCCGGCAACGGCGATATCGAAATCTTCTACGACAATATCGACAGTTCCGGTCTGTTCCAGGAAGGTTCGACACTCTATTTAGGCATCAACGACCCCGACTGCACCGATGTCATCACCCTCACCTCTGCCGGTATGGCCGACTACTGGGGCACCGAAGAACCTACTCCCGACAACAGCCGCTTCCGCTCGATAGTCAGCGGTACAGCCGTGCGCTTCGAGGCTCCGAAGGCTTCCTTCGTCACAGCCCTGAGTGTGCCCTACGGCATCGTGACACCCGGCGAGAGCGTCGAAGTGACCGCCACTCTTGCCGCCGGTGCCGATCTCAATGCCGGCCCAACGTTCAACCAGCTTACCATCCTTACCAACGATCCGGCTCCCGACTATTCGTTCGTACGCATCAATGCAGTCATCGCCGGTGAAAGCCTCGTGCCGGTAGCAGAGTTTGAAAACAGCGACATCGACTGCGGCGATGTGTTCCGCACCGCAGTGGTCAAAGTGCCTGTGACACTTAAGAACACCGGTCACGATGCTATGCAGGTGACCGCCGCCGGATTCGACAATTCATTGATGAGCACCACCGTCGAATTGCCTTTCACTCTTGAGGCCGGCATGGCCAAGGATATCGTAGTGACAGTTCCTACAGTTAAAGAAGGCGCCGTTGCCGACGTCCTCACCGTGGCTACGTCTGCCGGCGATGTCAAAGCTGCTATAAAGGCAAATGTCATCGGCTGTCCTGCCGCCGATATCAGCATCGCCGAAATAACCGAGACAATTCCTGCTAAAGAACCCCTCGCGCGTACCTTCACAGTCACCAACAGCGGCAACGAGACTCTGCGCTACTCGGTGAAAGGCGATGAAATGGTGTCGTTGACGCTGCCTGAAAAGGAGAACGCCACCACGTCGTATTCCTACGCTTCGTCGCTCGACAACACCGGCGTTAAGTTCGCATGGCAGGACATCGAAACCACAGGCCTCGGTACACATAACAATCTGTCGTACTATATGATGCACGACTATGTGGCTGTCGAGCTGCCATTCGACTTCCCCTTCTACGGCAAGAAGTTCAACAAAATGTACGTCTACAACACCGGATTCGTATCGTTCACCGAACGCCACGACGACAAGCTGTGGCCCGAACCTCCGGCCGAATTCCCCGCAGGCAGTGTCTACACCAACATCATAGCACCCTACTGGGGCCTGCACTCTATGGACGAAACCCGAAATGCCGGCACATACCATTATGTGACCGACGACCGCGCCATTGTATCGTTCATGGAGTACGGCAACTCGATGAACTACGGCGTATGCTTCCAGCTGATTCTCGAAAAGGACGGCAGCTTCACCTTCCAGTACAAAGGCAAGAATGAAGAAGCAATCATTTTCGACCTCTTCGGTCTGGCCGGTATCAGCGATATATCAGGCGAAAACTACATCAAGCTCCCTTCGCGTCTTGTGCAGTTCAATCAGGCCGTGCGCTTCTCGCCTGTTGTGGAGATGCCTCTCGAACCCGGCAAGAGCGACGAGATAGCCCTCGGTTTCAACACCGACCGCATGGCCGGCAACTACACCGGCGTTGTCACTCTGAACACCAATGTACCGGCCCGCGAGAAGATTGAAATTCCTTACGACATCACCCTCACCGGCGAAGCCAGGCCCGTATGGCCTGCCGATGCCGCTGTAGAACACCCGCTCGGTTACACTGACTACAACGATCCTATTGTCCAGATGATGGGTTCGGGCTTCTCTGTACGTGTCGACGTAGCCAACGAAGGCACCGCTCCATTTACCATTCTGGGGGCTACGGCCGACGGTCCGGTATTTGAAGATCCTGAATTCGGCTATGAACTGCCGGGCTTCGGTCTGTTCGCCGAGGTTGATGGCTTCGACTGGATCACCGGCGAACCTGACGGCTCGAAGATGTGGAACTTCTACGAAGGCACACCGGTGACCGTGGGTGCCGATGTCGCCAGATTTGCCGTCGTGCCCACCGCCTACGAAGTGCTCATGACCCCCGGCACATACGAAGTGCCCGTGACATTCATGTACACCACAGGCTCGCCCTATGACGATGATGCAGAAATACTCACCAGGACTGTCAATGTGACCGTGACAATCACTCCGCTGCCGGCGATGACGCTTTCGAACTATGAAGGTATCTACGTGAAAGCCGCCGACGAGAGTGCCATTGTCAGAGAGATACTCACCATAGGCAACGAAGGCGAGTACAAGCTCGACTACACCCTGCGCCTCGATCCTACCGGAGCCGGTGAGTCCGACGATACCGGCGGCGGTATCGCGCCGATGGCCCGTGCATCCCGGACCAAGGCAGCTCCCGAAGTGCTTGCGGCTCTTGTCGCCGGCATTGCTCCCATGGACCGTTCGACCAATGTCTACGACGCACCTCAGGACTTCGACTACACCAATGCCGTGTTCTATCCGGCAATGGAGAATACCACCGGCTATAATTACGGTTCGGCCACACTCTACGACAGCTTCAAGGCCGCCACTGTGTTCACGGCGCCTGCAGGCGGCTTCAACATGAGCCATCTCTACCTGCCCGTGACTCTCTACACACAGAGCGCAGCTACCATGGCCTCGGACTATACAGTGACAATCGATGTGCTTCTCGGCTCCGACCCCGCCGGAAACAATATTGCCGGACGCGGCTCACTCCACATCGCCGAGCAGACTACCGGCAGCGGGCGCTTCTATGTAGTGCCTCTGGAACGTGCTGTCTATTTCAACGAAGGCGAGGAATTCACTGTCCGCGTGAACTTCGAGCCAGGAGTCGGCTCGCCAGCCTATCTGATGCCCAAGCAGGATTCCTTCGTGCCGGGCCGATATATGGCCTGGGTTGAAAGTGCCGGCTGGTACGACGCCGCCGACCTCTTCAAGGATCAGTATGGCTCGCTCGGCTGGCTTATGACACCGCTCGAAACCGTGCCCGGCCAGCCATGGGTACGCCTTGTCGACACTCCTGAAGCCGGTTCTGTGGCAGTGGGCGAGTCGACCGATGTCAAAATCGAAATCAATCCCGCTGCCGCACGCCTCGAAAAAGGCAATCAGGCTGTGCTCGTTATCCGCTCGAACGACATGAACATGCCGCTCATCAACTTCCCGATTGTCCTCGACCTCAACGGTGCGCCCGTGATCGGCGCTCCCGAGAACATCGTCTACGCTAAGGAAGGCGAGACTACGGCTGTCGAAGTGACCGTCGCCGAGCCCGACCTCGATGATTTCGAAATCTCATTCCAGGACGGCGCCGCCATGGCAAAAGTCGTGGCAGTGGAGGCTTCGGAATACGACAGCGCCACCGTCACCGCCAATGATGCCGAAGACACATGGACCGTGTCAGGCGCCACCGAACCGGTGACTGTGAAAGTGGAAATAGCTCCCGACTTCGGTCAGGCTTCCGCCGGAAACGCCTTCACCGTATCGGCTGCCGACAAAGCCGGCAAATCGGCTTCGGCGACAGTGCGCTACACCGTTGAACACGTGAACCGCGCTCCCGTGGCTGTAGAACATGCCGACATCGACGTTCCTCTGGGCGGTACATCGCCTGTGGTAAGCTTCGCCGAGTTCTTCAGCGATCCCGACGGCGATGAACTCACCTATACCTTCGGCGGCGTGGCCGGCAACATTGCCGAGGCCTACACCACCGGAACAGGTGTCATTTTCTTCGGTAAGGCCACAGGCAACACAACGGCCACCGTCACAGCTACAGATGCAAGCGGTCTTTCGGCAGTGGCCGCCATACCCGTGAAAGTGCTCGATGTTACCGGCATCGACAATGTCGAGGCTTCGGCCGGCAAACTGACCGTGATGCCTAACCCTGTTGAGGATATTCTCCACGCAGTGTGCGGCTTCGATGCCGACAACGCAGTATTCACACTCTTCGACGCCTCGGGTAAGGCCGTGGCCACAGAATGTGCCGATGCCGTTGCCGGACGTAGTGTCGACATCAACGTATCGTCGCTGACCGCAGGTCACTACATTCTTGTAGTAGCCACCGGCGAGAGTGCTCTCACCGCCCGCGTCATCAAACGTTAATATTCCCTGATAGTCTCACCGACGGGGGCTGTGCCGTAATGAGTTACGGCGCGGCCTCCGTTTCTTTATGGCAAATAATGAATAATAAAACTAAAAAAATAGTTGAAAAATTTGCAGAACTAAATTTTTAGTTATACTTTTGCGATGTCAACTAAAAAAAAGTTTATGCCACGAACAAAATCCCCGCATCCGCGCCTGACCGAACGTGAGACCGAAATTATGGAAATGCTTTGGGAGCACGGTCCGCAGTTTGTGCGCGAGATGCTTGCCCGCTATCCCGAGCCCAAGCCTCATTTCAACACAGTATCGACCACCGTGCGGATTCTTGAAAGCAAGGGTTATGTCGACCACGACACTGTCGGCGGCTCGTTCCGCTACAGGGCCGTAGCCAAAGCCTCCGATTTTGCCGGCCGCTCGCTGGCCCAGGTGATAAAGAGCTATTTCCATGGCTCTGCCTCGGCGGCGGTGTCGGCTCTTGTAGAAGATGAAAAAATATCGGTCGACGAGCTTCGCGAAATCATCGAAATGGTAGAACAGAATAAAGACAAATAATATGGGACCCTTCGCCGTCTACACTTTTTGCGCGGGAGTACTTCTCCTATTCGGTTATGCCGCCTACAAGGCTTTACTGGCCGGAGAAAGAATGCCGTCGTTCAACCGTGCCGTTCTTCTGTGTCTCTATGCCGCTGCATTTGTGCTTCCTCTGGCGAGAAGCCTGAATTTTGTCGGAGAGGCCGCCGGGGCCATCGCTGTCGGTGTTCCCGAAGCTGATGTCATTGCCGGTGCGGCCGATACGGCAGCGGAGTTTCCTTTCATCGGGGCGCTTTTATGGATATATTCAGCCGGTGTTGCCGTGGTGCTTTTTTGGTCGGTGATAACGGCCGTTCGGATGGCGGTGCTCGTTGCCGGCGGGAAGAAAGAGAAATGCGGCGACTACACTCTTGTGCTCATAAGCGGCAGAGCATTCGCGCCTTTCAGCTGGGGACGCTATATAGTGATAGCTGAAAACGAGAGCGCTGAATTTTCGGACATGATAATCTGCCACGAGCAATCTCATATCCGTCTGAGGCATTTCTACGATCTTATTCTCGGGCAGGCTGTGTGCGCTGTTCTGTGGTATAATCCCGCGTCGTGGCTCATGCTTGCCGAACTCAAGGCCGTGCATGAGTATCAGGCCGACCGCGCAGTCCTCGACTCGGGTACGGAAGCCTACTCCTACCAGATTCTTCTTATCGAAAAAGCTACGGGCACCGCCTTTGGTGTCCTTACAAACAGTCTCAATAACAGTAAACTTAAAAAAAGAATTGCTATGATGTGTAAACCCTCTTCCCGGCCGGTGCGCCGCCTTCGCGCACTGGCAGCAGTGCCGGCGCTGGCACTCGCACTGTCGTTCCTCGGTATTCCTGCAGTGTCGCAGGCCATGACCGACATCAGTTCTGCAGAAATTGCGGCGGAAGCCGCCGCTCCGGCACAGCCCGCCGCTGCCAAAGAAGCCGGCACAGCCGATGTCAAACCCGATGTTCTGCCGCAGTATCCCGGTGGCCAGATGGCAATGCTTAAGGCTCTCATGGACGAAGTGAAGTATCCCGAGAAAGCTATTAAGGACTCGGTTCAGGGTAAAGTGGCTGTGCGGTTCGTTGTCAATGCCGAGGGCCGGCTCTCCGACTACTCCATAGAGAAGAGTGTCAGCCCCGAACTCGACGCAGAGGCTCTCCGCGCAGTGAAAACCCTCGACATAAAGTGGCAGCCCGCCACTGCCGACGGCAAACCGGTGTCGTGCTCTTTTGTTCTGCCTGTCGATTTCCGGCTGAAATAAGATTTCAGGCAGATAAGCTGTCAGGCTGATATGATTTGAAACACTTAGAAAAAATTGATGTTATGAAATCAGGAGACCGGGATAAGCCCGGCCTCCTGATATTTTAATAATGTCCTGATATTCTGATTTCCGGACCTCCTTAAATCATGATTCTGTCAGGGCTATGCGACGCCAGAGGGCATCGGGAATCATGCGCCAGAGGGTGGATACAACGTGCCAGCGTGAATCGATGTAGGCCACGCGGCGCTCGCGGAGCATGGCTTTCTCGATTCGTGGCGCAACGTAGTCGACGCTCATCTGCATGGGGTAGGAATTAGCTCCGAGCAGGGGCGTGTCGACAAAGCCCGGGCGGATATCGGTGACAGCGACATTGACGTGCTGCTGGTGTGCGAGCTGGTCGATAGCCTGGAGGAAAGCCCACTGGTAGCGCTTGGAAGCGGAATATGTGGCTGAAACACCCATGCCTTTCACACCTGCCACCGAGGTGATTGCGGCTATGTGTCCGCGATGCAGGCTGGCGGTCTGGCGATAGTACTTGTAGGCTGCGATTATGATGCGGGTGAAACCTTTGACGTTGGTGTCGAGAGTGGCATTGTCGCGGCCTTCGTCGAGGGCCGGATTGTACCATCCCGTGCCGGCTGCGTAGAGCAGATAGTCCATGCCGTCGATAAGCTCGATGAGTTTATAGAAGCGGTCGACAGCATCTTCGGCGGCAACGTCGATGGCCATGTACTCGATACGGTCGGGATACTGCTGTTTGATTTCCTTGAGACGGTCCTCGCGTCGTGCGGCAATGCCCACACGCCAGCCCAGGCGTGCGAAATCGGTTGCTATCTTCATTCCCATGCCCGACGAGGCTCCTATGACTATAATCTTTTTCATTCTTCTATTGTTCCGGATTGGCCGGAGCTCCCTTCGCCGGCAGGTTCGCCCGGCGGCACAAGGAGGCCTTCGACCGTGTTGTCTGAATTTATAACGGCATCGGCGGCTTTCTTGTTCAGGTGTGTTACCGGCAAGGTGTAGATTATTGAGAAACTGCCGGCGAGCGAGCTGCCCCGCGAACCGTAGCCAGGAATGTACCACGGATTGCCGTAGCGGCCTTTGGTGCAGTGGGCAATTGTGTGATAGCGGAACTCCCAGCCGGCCGATATCGGACCCCACACTTTTGTGCGCAGGCCGATTCCGAATTCGTAGTAGCCGGCTGTGGCGTGCTGGGACGGAATGCTGAAACGTTCGCTTTCCTGCCAGTAGGGCGAGTCGAGGGTTATGTCGGTAATATTGTAGGAGAAGGGCGATATACCGTAGCGGAGGACGGCATAGAGCTTATAGTCGGGGTTGGAATTGAAAAGGAAATTGTAGCCTATTCCGATTTTGAAGAATACGCTCAGCGGCGAGCGGTAGCGGTAATTGTTGTTGGGACCGGGGTGAGAGGCCTGTCCGAGTCCTATCTCTACCATGGGGATGTAGCGGTTGTGGAGCGACAGTTCGGCCCATACCGATGCAATGCCGTAGTTCTGGCCGAAAGCGCGCGCCACGGGATCCCACAGGTTGAGGCCGGCGCTGGCTGTGTAGAACAGGGGCTGCTGCATCTTCGGCACTATCTTCAGGGAGGTGGAGTCGGTCCATTCCTCGCCGGTGATGGTGTCGACGTACATCAGGCGTCCGCGGTCGTCGGTGTACGACACCGACTGCGCGCGCCGGCGGGCATTGATGTGTGCGGTGTCGGTCGCCGTTTCGTTGACGGGCTGTGTGGCCGTCGCCGGAGTGTTGAGGGGTGTCATGCGCCGGCGTCCGTTGTCCTGCGCGAAGAGCGTTACCATGAACACGGCCAGGACCATGACTGCTGCAAGCTTTCTCATTGTTCAGGCTCCTCCTCGTCGGCCGTACGGAAGTAGATGTAGATTCGTTTGAGGTCTACGTTGGTAATCAGTGAGTCGGCCACAACCACGGAGTCGATGAGGTGCGTGGTGTTGCTCACTTCGGTTATCAGATAGCGGTACATGGCTCCGCACTCCTCGGAAGCGAAATAGGGAATCGACTCGTAGGCGAACGACACGGTGTCGTTCAGCGCCGGATCGTCGAGCCCTTCCTGGAGGTAGTGGAAGCACCAGGCGGTGCCCGAAGCCGTGGACCGCATCGGCAGGTACACCTGGTTGAGCGATGTGGAACCGTTGTAGAGCAGCGAGTCGTTCGGGGCGCCGACGCCGCTGATCTGCAGCCCGCTGATGCTTATGTCGGCGCCTGTGGCGCTCGAGCGGAAGCCTGCCAGTGGGATGGAGCTCTGATTGTCGAGACAGCCTGAGGTATTGCAGGCTGCCGCGGCAAGCAGGAGCAAGAAGGCTGATATTACAGGCAGCAGTTTCACCTTACGAGGAGAATTTCGTCGGTTGCCTTGCGCTTTTTTGCCGGTGCTTCGGAGCCATCGGCTGCGTATCCTACCGGAATAACCGCTACGGGCACGACGCCCTCGGGCAGTGCGAGGCCGGCGGTGAGCGCTGCGGGGTCGAAGTTGCATATCCAGCAGGTGCCGAGGCCCTGTGCGGAGGCTTCGAGGCATATGTGCTCGGTGGCGATAGCCACATCGACATCGCTGTGGTTCTTGCTGTCGGCGGGGCGTACCCATGCCTCGGCGGGCACCGCGCAAGCGACGATGTGAAGAGGGGCCGAGAGTACCCATTCGCGGGGATATGCGGCGAAGATGGCCTGACGGCCGGCTTCGTCGTCGCGGCCTATGATGGCGAAGCGCCAGGGCTGGCGGTTGCAGGCGCTCGGAGCGAGGCGTGCAGCCTCGACAATGGCGTCGATTTTCGCCTGTTCGGGCAGGCGGTCGGGATTGTATGCGCGGCAGGAGTAGCGTGCCGCAATGGTTTCTGTGACTGTCATATTCGTTCTTCTATTTCGTAATCGTTGCGTTTGGGCGAGTTGCGCACCACTAATTCACCGACAAAGCCCGCCAGAAACAGCTGGCTGCCCAGAAGCATGAGCACCAGCGAGAGGTAGAAATACGGCGAGTCGGTGACGAGGATATAAGGGTCGCCGTTGTGCATGTGCCACAGCTTCATGCCGCCGACAATAGCCACGGCGATGAAACCGAGCAGGAACATGAGGCTTCCCAGCAGTCCGAAAAGATGCATGGGCTTTTTGCCGAATTTGCCGGTGAACCACAGTGTGGCCAGGTCGAGGTAGCCGTTGACGAAACGGTCGAGGCCGAATTTTGTCTTGCCGTATTTGCGGGCCTGGTGATGCACCACCTTTTCGCCTATGCGGCTGAAGCCGGCAAGCTTGGCGAGGTAGGGAATGTAGCGGTGCATGTCGCCGTAGACCTCTATGTGTTTCACCACGGCACGGCGGTAGGCCTTGAGACCGCAGTTGAAGTCGTGCAGATTTTTAATGCCGCTCACCCGGCGCGCCGTAGCGTTGAAAAGCTTTGTGGGAATGGTTTTCGACAGCGGGTCGTAGCGTTTCTTCTTGTAGCCCGACACGAGGTCGTAGCCGTCCTCGCGAATCATTCGGTAAAGTTCGGGAATCTCGTCGGGGCTGTCCTGCAGGTCGGCGTCCATGGTAATCACCACGTCGCCCTCGACAGCTGCGAAGCCGGTGTTGAGGGCCGGGCTTTTGCCGTAATTCCGGCGGAAAGATATGCCACGGATATGCGCGGGATCTTTTTCGCGCAGCGATTTTATGACATCCCACGAATCGTCGGTCGAACCGTCGTTGACAAACACTATTTCGTAGCTGAAGCCGTGCTCAGCCATCACACGCTCTATCCATGCTGTCAGTTCTGGCAGCGATTCAGCTTCGTTATAAAGAGGTATAACTACCGATATATCCATAGCAACCGGAATTTATGATTTGTGGCCGTCGGGACGGCAACGCAGTTTCAGAACCACAGCGTCGACGAGGCCGACTATGGCTCCGCACAGTATGTTGAAGACTATAAGATTCGAGGCGACGTCGGAAGCCGTGGGTATGCCGGCGACAGCCCGCAGGTTTTCCAGCTTTTCGGCCCACATGTCGCCTTCGGGAGTGCCGATGGAGCGGAAGGTGTCGATAGCTGTCTGCATCTGCGAGGCCACAAAGTCGGGAACAGCCCACCGCAGCAGCACATACACCGCCACAGCCTGCAGCAATGCTCCTAATAGCCACGACAGCAGTGCGTTGGCCCATATTTCGAGTGCCGACAGGCGGTAGCCCGACGACACATAGTGGTTTTTTAGAAGTCTGTAAAGAAAGAACGGCAGATAGACCGAGCCGGCCCACACCAGAAAAGTAGCCAGACCGAACGACTGGCTCAGGCCGCTGAATACGGCCAGAAGGATCAGATATAGCCCCAGATAGGCGCCGTTATCGCCGGCGACGCTTACTATGGCTCTCGGTGGCCCGGATTGTGGATTGCTGTTCATCGGTTTTATTCTTTGAACCACAAAATTAGCAATTTTTCTCCAATTACCCGCAAACACGTATGCGGTTGACACCAGGATTGCCGGATTTTTTTGACGGGGGAGGCGAATATCGCTATCTTTGCAGTGCTTTTCCGGAATATGAAGACAGTACAGAAATATATCGATGAGCTGCCGGTAGGGGCTGTCGCCGACGAAATCAATGAGTCGCTGGCGCGCTGTCCGCGGGTTGTTGTCACGGCGCCTCCGGGGTCTGGCAAGTCGACACTGTTGCCTCTCACTATCCTCGGCGCATTGCCGGAAGGGAGAGTCATAATGCTTGAACCGCGGCGTGCGGCTGCGCGCCAGCTTGCCCTGCGCATGGCGCATATGCTCGGCGAGAAGCCGGGCGAAACCGTGGGCTACCGCATGCGTTTCGAATCGAAAGTCTCGGCAGCCACCCGCATAGAGGTGGTTACCGAGGGTGTGATGGAGCGTATGCTTATCGATGATTCTACGCTCGATGGCATTGCTGCGGTAATTTTCGACGAGTTTCATGAGCGCAGCCTCACCGCCGACCTTTGTCTGGCTCTGACTCTTGAGGCGCAGGAGGTGCTGCGGCCCGAGCTGCGTGTGGTGATAATGTCGGCGACAATGGACTGCGAGGCGCTCTGCAACGCTCTTGATGCTCCGCTGGTGGAGGCGCAGGGAACGGTGTACGATGTGTCGGTGGTCTACGGTGATGATTTCGAGCCTTCCGACTGTGCGGCCGCCGTGACGTCGGCAGTGCGCCGTGCCTGGCGTGAGCAGAGCGGCAATATTCTGGCTTTTCTGCCCGGGGTTGCCGAAATATCGGATTGTGCCGCGGCTCTTTCCGACAGTCTGCCCGAAGCTGTGATACTACCGCTGCACGGCAATCTGGCACCTGCCGAACAGTACCGCGCCATAGAGTACAATCCCGCCGGCCGTCGCAAGATAGTGCTTGCCACACCGATAGCGGAGACTTCGCTTACTATCGACGGAATCCGTACGGTTGTCGATTCGGGCCTTTACCGCGCCGTGAAGTACGACCGCACTACGGGCCTGGGGCGGCTTGTGACCGAGCGTATTTCGCTCGATATGGCCCGTCAGCGCACCGGACGCGCCGGGCGACTGTCGGACGGCACATGCTACCGGCTATGGTCGCGAGCCACTGAGCACCGCATGGCCGAAAACCGCACACCCGAAATCGTCTGTGCCGATCTCAGTGCCATGGTGCTCGATGTTGCCGCCTGGGGCGGTACCGAGCCTGAGCGTCTGCCATGGATCACACCTCCGCAGCCGGGCCACGTTGCTGAAGGCCGCGGTCTGCTTGCCATGCTCGGGGCCGTAGACTCCGCCGGACGTATCACGCCTCGCGGACGCCGCATGGCGGCACTTCCATGTCATCCGCGAATCGCCAATATGCTTCTGCGGGCGTCGGACGACCGTATGCGTGCGCTTGCAGCCGACATCGCCGCTATTCTCGAAGAAAAGGATCCTGTCGACGATGCGACGGATGCCGACATCAACACCCGCATAGCCTTGCTGCGGCAGCAGCGGGGCCGCAAGGGGGGAGGTCGCTGGAGCCGCATCATGGCAGTTGCGGCGCAGTACAGGCGCATGGTGCGCTGCGATGAGGACAACAGCCCCGCCGACAGCCTTGCTGCGGGACGGCTTTTGGCTTCGGCCTATCCGGAGCGCGTGGCGATGCGGCTGAACGGGAATGTGTACAGGCTTCCGTCGGGCGAAAATGTGCGGCTCGATGACGCCGACGACCTCAGTGCCCACGACAGTCTGGTGATAGCCGCCATGGGTCGACGTATATTTCTTGCTTCGCCGATATCGCAGGATGCACTCGAAGAGATGGCGCAGCCGCACCGGAACTTGGCATGGAGCAGTCGCGAAGAGCGTCTTATTGCTCGCGACGAGCTGCGTATCGGTGTCCTTATGGTGGGTTCGCGGCCTGTCGGCGACCTCGATCCGGCCATTGCCGCCGAAGTGATTTGTCGGGCGGCAGTCCGCGACGGGCGCAGCATGTTCGATTTCAGCGATGATGTGGCGCGCCTTCAGCAACGTATAGCCACAGTCGCCGACTGGCACCCCGAATTCGGACTGCCCGATGTTTCGACCGACGCTCTCCTTGCCTCGGCTTCCGAATGGCTGCCGCTCTACATGGCCGGTGCCACCACTCGCCGCGAACTACAGAAAATCGACCTGTGTGCTGTCATATGCGGCATAGTAGGCTATGAAATGATGGCCGAAGTGGACCGCCTGGCACCATCTAACCTGCGCTTGCCGGGCGGACGCAATGTGCGCATCGACTACCGCGCAGGGAGCGATGCCCCGGTGGTGAGCGCGCGCCTGCAGGACTGTCTGGGCATGACCGACACACCGCGTCTCGACGGCGGCCGCTGCCCGGTGCTGATGGAACTGCTGTCGCCCGGCTTCAAGCCCGTGCAGCTTACACGCGACCTGCGCAGTTTCTGGACCGGCACCTATTTTGAAGTCCGCAAAGAGCTCCGTCGCCGCTATCCCAAACACCGCTGGCCGGAGGATCCGCTGAGTGAAGGGTGAGGCATATTGTAAAATTCAGGAGGCGAATCCTGTCTGGCAGGATTCGCCTCCTGAATAATTTGTAATCGGGTCTTTTGTCTTTATTCGACGGTCCAGGTTTCGCCGGCGAGAATCATGTCGCGGAGTGAGGCAAAGCCTTTGCGGGCGCGCACTTCCTCGACCTGGGCGGCGACGCCTTCGTCGTAGGTTGCTGCGGCGACATCGCGTATCACGCCGAGGGCCAGAGGCAGGCTGCGGCCGTCCATCATGGCGAGCTGCTGATGCAGGAAGTTCGATTCGCAGTGAGCGTCGTGCACAAGCACATCGTCGAGGGTGTAACCGTCCTCCCCGATAGTAACGGCTTTGAGGAGGAATCCGTCGCGCACAAGGCCGCGGTTGCGGTCTTTGCCGAAAATCATTTTCTCGCCGTGACGCAGCAGAATCGTGCGGTCGGCGCGGACGTCGCGGTCGGTGATTTCGTTGTGGATGCCGTTGTTGAAAATCATGCAGTTCTGCAGTATTTCCACTACCGAAGTGCCCTTATGGCGGGCAGCGGCCACAAGAACTTCCTGCGATGTCTTCAGCTCCACGTCGATGCTGCGGGCAAAGAAGTTGCCGCGTGCTCCGAACACCAGTTCCGCCGGAATGAAAGGATCTTCGACTGTGCCGTAGGGGCTTGATTTAGATACAAAACCGCGTTCGCTGGTGGGGGAGTACTGACCCTTTGTGAGACCGTAGATTTTGTTGTTGAAGAGCACGATGTTTATGTCGATGTTTCGGCGTACGGCATGAATGAAGTGGTTGCCGCCGATGGCGAGGCCGTCGCCGTCGCCCGAAATCTGCCACACTGTCATTGCCGGATTGGCAACTTTGTAGCCCGTGGCAATGGCCGCGGCACGGCCGTGAATGGTGTGGAAGCCGTAGGTTCCCATGTAGTAAGGGAGGCGCGACGAGCATCCGATACCCGAAATGACGGCTGTCTTATGCGGCGGTATTCCCAGCTCGGCCATGGCTTTCTGGAGGGTGTTGAGGATGGCGTGGTCGCCGCATCCGGGGCACCATCGCACGGCCTGCCCGCTTTTGAAGTCTGCTGCTGTATAGTTGGTCTCTTCCATGGCTTAGTCCTCCATAAGTTTAGATGTTTTCTCCACAAGCTCGCCCACGCTGAAGGGCTGGCCCTGGATTTTGTTGATCCGCAGAATCTGGCGGCCGTTGAAGCGTGCCTGCAGATAGTCGGCGAACATGCCGGTGTTGAGCTCGGCCACGATGATGCGTCTGTAGCGTGCGAGCACCTCGGCTGTGTTGGCCGGCAGCGGGTTGATGTAGCGGAAATGTGCGAATGCCACGGGGCGTCCGGCGGCGTTGAGTTCTTCGGCGGCGGTGCGCAGGTGGCCGTAAGTTCCGCCCCAGCCAATGAGCAGTGTGTCGGCGTCGGGATTGCCGAGTACTTCGAGGGCCGGGATATCGTCGGCGATACGGGCTATTTTTTCGCGGCGGAGCATCACCATTTTCTCATGGTTGGCAGGGTCGGTGGAAATGGCCCCGGTCACGGCGTCTTTCTCAAGGCCGCCGAGACGGTGAGTGGCGCCTTCAGTGCCTCCGACAGGCCAGTACCGGCCGAGGTTGTCGCGGCGGGTGTAGGCCTTCCAGCTGCCGTCGGCAAGCATTTCGGCGGGAACATCGGGTGTTTTGATTGCGGGATATTCGTCGGCGTCGGGCACACGCCATGCCGACGAGCCGTTGCCGATGAAGGCATCGCTGAGCAGAATCACAGGGGTGCTGTGCTCGATTGCTATGCGGCATGCCTCGAAAGCCATGGTGAAGCAGTCGGTAGGTGAGTCGGGGGCTACGACGGCAACGGGACTCTCGCCGTTGCGGCCGTAGAGTGCCTGCATGAGGTCGGTCTGTTCGGTTTTGGTGGGAAGGCCCGTGGAAGGTCCGCCCCGCTGAACATCAATGACAACCAGAGGCAGTTCTGCGATAACAGCCAGACCGATGCCTTCGCTCTTTAGAGCGAGGCCCGGACCTGAAGTCGATGTCACGGCGAGACTTCCCGCAAATGAGGCGCCGATTGCCGAGCATACTCCGGCGATTTCGTCCTCCATCTGGCAGGCTTTCACGCCGAGGTCCTTGCGCTTGGCCAGCTCGTGAAGGATATCGGTGGCCGGGGTGATGGGGTAGGAGCCGAGGTAAAGCGGACGTCCGCATTTTTCGGAGGCCATAATCAGTCCCCATGCCGTTGCGGTGTTGCCGTTGATGTCGGTGTAGACTCCCGGCCGCGGGTCTTCGGTCTCGATTTTGTAGGTGCTTACCGAGGCGTGGATATTGTGACCGTAGTCGAAACCGGCCTGAAGCACCTTGGCATTGGCCTCGTAAACGGCGGGTTTCCTGGCGAATTTTTTATGGAGATGGCGCAGGGCGCTTTCGAGCGGGCGGTCGAAGAGCCAGCACACCAGGCCGAGTGCGAATATGTTGCGGCATTTGAGCACGCTGCGGTTGTCGAGGCCGCTTTCGGCGAGGGCTGCCTTAGTGAGCGATGTCACAGGCACTTCGAGCACCTGGGCCTTGATGCCGAGTTCTTCAAAGGGGCGGTCGGTGGCATACTGTGCTTTTTTGAGATCTGCTTCGCGGAACGAATCGATGTCGACGATAATCACGCCGCCCGGCTTGAGGAATTTATGGTTTGTCTTGAGGGCGGCGGCGTTCATAGCCACCAGTACATCGGCAGCGTCGCCGGGAGTGTGGACGCCGGTGCCGACACTTACCTGAAAGCCCGAAACGCCGCTCAGCGAACCCTGCGGAGCACGGATCTCAGCCGGATAGTCGGGAAAGGTGGACACCTGATTGCCCAGGCCTGCCGACACGTTGGTGAAGATGTTGCCTGCAAGCTGCATGCCGTCGCCGGAGTCGCCGGAGAAGCGCACCACCACCTTGTCGAGAACTTTTACTGTTGCTTTATCCAACATGATAAGGATAGTTGTTTGTGTTTTTGTATTCGATTTAAGAGCTTTGGAGCGGCAACGCAACGCCGCGCCCTAACGCGCTGCAAAGTTAAGAATTTTTATTGAAGTTATTCTACGAAACTAAAAAACTTTAAGCATTATTCTGACTGCAGAAACAGGGGTGCGGGAGTTTATAAACGGCTGTTTTGGAAAAATGAAGCGGGACGTCGTCGCGACGCCCCGAATCTAATACACAATTATCTATAAAACAACTATTTTGTCCATGAGTCTTTTTTAGAGAAGGCGGTCACAAGCAGTGGCCGCTTCCGTCAGTCTCTGACGGGAAACGGTACCAAAGCCGTTTTTATGCGGCGCATAAAACAAAGGGATTGCCATGCAAGCCAATACTCAACTTTGGTCACGTTTTTTAGTGTCGCAAAATTATAAATAATTGCAATTCTTCTCAAAAAAAATATGTTAAAAATTTCTAAAGCGCTCAACATCACAAATATCCGTCTTAATTTTCAAAGGATTGTGAGGAGCCGGCCGATTTTTTATAGTACCTGAGGGCGGTTTCGAGTTCGGTGCGGACCATGGCCCGTAATTCGGAAGGTTCGAGCACTTCCACTCGCGGACCGTATGACAGAAGTTCTGCCACAAGGTCGGGAGTGATGCGCATTTGATAGTAGAAGATGGAGTAGCGGTCGTGTATGACCTCATTCTGGCTCCGGTGCAGAGGCAAAGCACGGAAGTACTTGGCCTGGCCCGGGTCGGTGCGCAATGCCACGCGGCGCACTTCGCCTTTGCTTGAGACAATGCCGAAGGAATAGCGGAAATACTCGTCGAAGTCGAATGTCGGATCGATTTCGAAGGTGTCGCTCAGTATGTTGAGCGTGCCTATGCGGTCGAGTGCGTAGGTTTTGATGCGGTTCTCCCCGACGTTTCGGCCGGTCAGGTACCAGCGTTGCCGGAATATCTTGAGGAAGTAGGGTTCGAGAGTGACGTTGCCGGGGCGTGTGCGGTAGTAGGGCTGATAGTCGAAGTGCAGTGTTTTATTTTCGCGCATGGCATCGATGGCCGGTGCCAGATGACGGCGCGCCGAGGGTACTTCTTCGACGAAAATACGGCCGGCGAGTTCGCGTGAGTTGGCAAGCACATCGTTTACGGCGGCTCCGTTGAGCAGCCATTCGGTCATTTCCTGGCTGTGCGGGCCGTCCTCGTCGATATAGTATTCGTAGGTTCGCGGATCGCATTTTATGTCGACACAGAATAGTTCTTCGATGGCTTCGCGATAGTTGAAGAATGTGCGCCGGGGCATTGGCTTGCCGTTGCCGAAAAGAGAGCGGCTCCAGCAGTCGTCGAACTCGGCCCGCGACATGCGGCCATGGCGCCGGATGGTATCGATCATCCAGAGGTAGCGGCGGAAAAGGTCTTTGGCCATTATTTTTATAGGTTTAATTTTTTGAAGTTCCTACTTCTTGATCGAAAGAAGGCGCAGACCGATTACGGTGTAGATGGCGTTGATTATCAGGAGCTCGAAACTCGTCTGGTAGCCGAAAAGCTGATTCAGAGCCCACTGCGTGACCCACGAAAGGCAAGGAGCGGTAATGCAAACTGCGGGGACTAAACGGTCGCGCACGGGTTTGCTCCAGAACATGCCGTAGACGAAGAGGCCCAGAATAGGCCCGTAGGTGTAGGACGCGAGGGTGTAGACAGCAGAGATGGCGTCCTGATCGCTGATGTAGTAGAACACAATGATTACCAGGCCCATGATTGCCGACATGCCCATGTGCACCATCTTTCGTGTGCGGGTGAGGCCGGCTTCGTCCTTCTTTTTATGGGCAGCGAGGATATCGACGGTATAGGAGGTTGTAAGCGATGTCAATGCCGAGCCGGCAGCGGCGTACGCCGCCGACACCAGCCCCAGAATGAAGAGGACACCCACGACAAGCGGTACGTCGGGGTGTGTGGCCACAAGACCGAAGATGTCATCGCTTTTGGCCGGGTGCCCTATGCCCTTGGTGTCGAGGAATATGACGAGCAGCGTGCCCAGCAGGAGGAAGAGTGCTATCACGAAAAACTGGGTTATGCCGCTGACAATTAGGTTTTTCTGACTTTGCGAACTGTTGCGGCACGCCAACGTGCGCTGCATAAGGTCCTGGTCGAGACCTGTCATGGCGATGGCAAGAAACACGCCGGCGAGGAACTGCTTCCAGAAGTAGGTGGCTTCCTTGGGATTGTCGAAGAAAAATATGCGGCACGACGGGTGGGCGGCAATGGCATCGGTCAGTTCACCGAACGAATAGCCCAGGTTTGCGGCCACAAAATAGATGCACAGCACCACCGACATTATCAGACAGAAGCTCTTGATGGTGTCGGTCCATATCACGGTTTTCACACCTCCCTGCAGAGTGTAGAGCCATATGAGGGCTATTGTCACGATAACATTGAAAATAAACGGAATATGGAGTGGCGAAAACACCAGCAGCTGAAGTACGGCACACACTACGAAGAAACGTACCGACGCGCCGAGCATTTTCGACAGGAAGAAGAACCAGGCACCTGTGCGGTAGGTCGACTGCCCGAAGCGTTCTTCGAGATAACCGTAGATGGAGATTAGATTGCGTTTGTAGAATAGCGGTACAAGCACGTAGGCAATCAGAGCGTAGCCCACGATGAACCCCAGTACCATCTGGAGATAGGAGTAGCCTTTGGCGGCCACCATGCCCGGCACCGAGATGAAAGTGACGCCCGAGATAGCCGCGCCCATCATGGCGAAGGCGACGACGGGCCATGGCGCACGGCGGTTGCCGGTGAAGAAGGTGCTGTTGTCGGAACCTCGTGAGGCGAAGTACGACACAGCCATCAGCAGGGCGAAATAGCCCGCGATAGTTATTATGACGATAGTCGGTAGGGACATGGGGTTTAGGAGGTTAGGAGGGAAGGAAATTAGGAGGTTAAGATATTAGGATATTAGGAGGAATTTTGATACGCCATTCATGGCGCCTCACTCGACAAAGACATTTCAGCCCGTCAGCCCGTCAGCCTGTCAGCCCGTCAGCCCGTCAGCCTGTCAGCCTAAACTACTCGGGATAAAGGAGATAAGGTGCCCTTTGTTTTTTGAATTTTTCGACATCGCCGGCCCATGAGGCTTTTATCTCGGCGGCGCTGCGGCCTTCCTCGATCATGCCGCGGATGTCTCCGCGACCGATGAGAAGTTCGAAGAAAGAACGGAAAAACTTGTCGCCCATGCCGAGGTCGCGGTAGGCATCGATGAGATACTCAAGATTAATTCCCCGGGCGATGGCATCTTCGTCGGTCATGCCGCGCAAATCCACACCGTGGCAGAGTTTATCGAGTTGCGGCGGATTTTTGGCCCCGGGCATGCTGCGCGGCGTAAAACTGAAGTTGCGGTTCTTCATGTCGGGGTGTCCGTAGATTTCGAACGGTGCGTCGGTGCCGCGGCCCAGACTCACGGGCGTGGCCTCGAAATA
Organism: uncultured Porphyromonadaceae bacterium; assembly: GCA_902462525.1. GTDB lineage: Bacteria > Bacteroidota > Bacteroidia > Bacteroidales > Muribaculaceae > CAG-873. The sequence goes on from CABQCA010000001.1 coordinate 47,236, forward strand.
GCACATCGACGGATAGAGGTACACCGCCAGCATAGACTTGAGATTTGGCGACGGTGCCACCGGCAGAGTGTAGCGTGTTGAGTGGGTGTAGCCCAGACACGGCACTACTGTCAGACCGACCTTTCCATCGTCGGCCAGCCAGCCCTCGCCGTTTGCCATGCGCGCAAGCTCGCCGAGGGTCATGCCGTGGACCACAGGAATGGGGAGCCGCCCAACCCCCGAGGCATATTTCATGTCGAGAATCGGACCGTCGACAGTCATGCCGTTCGGGTTCGGACGGTCGAGCACCACCACTTCCTTACCATATTTTTTTGCCGCGTTCATCAGGTCGATCATCGTGCAGTAATATGTGTAGAACCGCAGGCCTACATCCTGAATGTCGACCACAATCACATCGAGACCGTTCATAATCTCTTTCGAAGGCATGCGCTTGTCCTTGCCGCCGTAGAGCGACGCGATTGGAATTCCCGTGGGACCGTCGACGCTGTTGCCCACGTGCTCGCCGGCATCGGCGGTGCCGCGGAAACCGTGCTCCGGCGAGAACAGCGTCACCACGTCGACGCCGTTTTCGAGCAGGAGGTCAAGAGTATGCTTGTCGCCCACTATTCCCGTATGGTTCGAAAACAGCGCCACTCGTTTGCCCTTCAGCACAGGCACATAGCTGTCGGTGCGTGCCGCTCCTACAGTCACATCTGCGCTGAGCAGAGCCATAGGAGCGAAAATGAGCAAGAAAAGATTCAGTAAAAAGAGTCGTTTCATGTGATATTGACATAAGTTTCGCAAGTTTTCAACTTGAGCTTGCGAAAGTTGAAAACTTGATTTAGCCGTAAAGATACGACTAAAAAGCGGAAAACAGAGCAAAACATGCGCACATAATTCTTAACAAATATTAAAAAGCGCTTCCGGCTCTTGCGGTGCCAAAAAAAATGTCTACCTTTGCAACGCAAACAACGCAAGGGGCACTAGCTCATCTGGCTAGAGCGCGACACTGGCAGTGTCGAGGTGAGCGGTTCGAGTCCGCTGTGCTCCACATTAAAGCGAATTCAGATGGTAATCTGAGTTCGCTTTTTTGTTATATCATTATAAATGACTATATTTGCGGTGTATGAAGCTGATAGAAATGAATATGGACAAGATAGTTGCCCTGTGCAGGAAGTACAGGGTCGCCAAGCTGTGGGTTTTCGGCTCCATACTCACCCCGCGATTCAACGACGAGAGCGACATAGATTTTCTTGTCGATTTCGATGAAAAGCATATCGACTTGCTTGACTACGCAGATAATTTTTTCAACTTTATTCATGAAATTGAGGCCGTTGTTGGGCGGAAAGTGGATGTGGTTGTAAACAAGTCGATTAAGAATCGCTTCTTCCGCGCCGAGGTCGACGAAACCCGCAAATTGTTATGGAGCGTGCAATAAGTAAAACTCTTGAGGATATTCGCAATGCCATTTTAGAGGTGGATTCTTTCTTTGAGTCTCGCCTCAGGCGGTTCGACATATATTTGTCGGACGTATGTTTGCGTCGCGCTATCGAGCGTAACATAACAATAATCGGCGAAGCAATGAACAGATTGCTTAAAGTCGCCCCCGATATCGAAATATCAGCAGCAAGAAAAATCGTAGATACTCGTAATTATGTGATTCATGGTTATGACAGTGTCACTGACGAGATTATGTGGGGTATAGTGATCCGCCACCTGCCATTGCTTAAAGCCGAGGTGGATAGACTCTTGGAGTGAGAACGGTTCGTTATATCATTTCTATGGATAAATCAGTAGAAAAATATCTTGAGGATATGCTTCAGGCGATTTCCGAAATAGAAATGGCCGAAAATAGATTTGGCCGTCAATATGACATTTATAAATTCGTGCCATGAAGAAGATTGAGGCAAACAAAGGACTCATAGCGGCGTGCGGACTTTACTGCGGTGCGTGCCGTAAGTATCTGTCGGACAAATGCCCCGGTTGCCATGATAATGAAACGGCTTCGTGGTGTAAGATAAGGTCTTGCGCTAAAGGTAATGGTTATCATTCTTGTGCCGAATGTCGTAAGGATGTAAGCGAGTGCAAGATATATTCCAATCTTATTGGTAAGATATTCGCTTTTCTTTTCAAATCAGACCGTCCGGCTTGCGTCCGCTACATCCGCGAGCATGGCGAGCAGGCTTTCGCCGAGGAAATGACTAAACGTAAATGTCAGACAATGAAACGGAAATAAAACCATGTTTATTGCAATATTAACATATAAGAAACCGTTGAGTGAGGTCGACAGATTTCTTGCCTTACACCGTGAATATCTCGCTAAGCATTATGCTGTTGGAGATTTTATCTCCTCAGGACCACAGACACCGCGTGTGGGAGGAGTGATTATGATTAAGGCAGAAAACCGTACAGCAGTGCATGCCATCATTGCGCAAGATCCGTTTAGCATCAATGGCATCGCCGACTATCAGATTGTGGAGTTTACTCCGACAATGTTCTGCGATGATATTCTCAAAACCATTCTCTGATTATGCCATACATATCAATCGAGAGCGGAAATCTGACCGCAGAGCAGAAGAAACAGTTGATTGAACGCCTCACAGCAACCGCCTCAGAGATAACCCATATTCCGGAACAGTTCTTCACTGTCACCATTAAGGAACTGCCTGATGGGAACTTCGGTATTGGCGGCAAGTCAATCGACGAGATTAAACGAAATTACAACCGATGACGAAGGCATGGCAAATATGCGCAATCTTGGAGAAAATATGAGTTTTATCCTTAAAAGAATAAGATTATGAATCTAAAGGCAGATTTTGCCGGGTCAAAAATCGACATTGTCGATGAAACCGCTGTCAGAAATCCTTATTTCCGTAAGGAGCTCGACCGCACCAAACATCTGATTTATGGATGACCAGATTGATAAATCTCTTCGTGATAAACTGAATAAAGATAACGTTTTTGATAATGAGTAGGATTGCGGGCAGCGGGATGGCGCTGTGGGTTAAGGCGGTTTTTGTGTTGTTATTGGCTTTTGCGGCTTTTCCAGCTTTTTCGGCGACGGCTGCACAGCATGAGATCGAATTCCTGCGTTATGAGTTCAGCAAAGTCGTCGATGGCAAAAAATGTCTGAGCATGCATTTTCGCATTAAGGTTTCGGGTCTCAAGGGCGAGGATGTTAAGGTAACAGCCTATATAGAAAGTCCTAAGGGCACGGGCGTGCCGGACCGCAATGGCAAATACTGTACGAAAGGCGGAGAAGTAAGCGTGTCGAAAACCGATGATGCCACCTACGAAGTGACCTCATGGGGCAACTTTACTCTCAATATTCCCAACGAGGAAATCCATGCGCTTCCCGGCAAAAACACATACTATGTTGAAGCCCTGCTGAGACATAATAATACTGTCCTTGCCCGTACTTACTGCGAGCCATTCACTATGACCGGCGCTTCGGAGAGTTCAGGTCGCGAAGTTCGCAACAATGGCGGATACCATGTAGTAAAGAAGTGGATGGAAAACGGTTCGCGCTACGGATTTGTCGAAACCACACTCTATTCCAACGGAAGCAAAAAACGCTGTTTCTATGGCCGTTGCCCCAATTGCCGCGGCACTTCGATGTGCGGCATGTGCAACGGCACGGGCATCTGCGGCTTCTGCAACGGGCAGGGCGGCCACTATCTGAGCGCTATGGGCTACTGGAATCCATGTACGTTGTGCGGACAGACGGGCCGCTGCAGCCATTGTGCCGGCAACGGAGGCAAATGCACTTTGTGCAACGGTCAGTTCGGCCGCGAGCATCCCGGCTACGTGTGCAACTCCATACAGATTGTTTTCCCCGACGGACGCAGTATAAGTGAAAGAGTCGGCTATCAGTGGGTGACAGACCGCTGGAAAGACAGCCACGAAGTGGAGCGCAAAGGCACTTGCAGCAATTGCGGCGGCACGGGCGTGGAGCCACGGTCATCGAGCGATTGTCCGCGTCACGAATGGATTGCCGATTTTATAGAAACCGGTCAAATATGTCCTTACTGCCATTACGTAGGGCCGCACTGGCACCGGCGCTGCAGCCAGTGCAATATTCCCACTCATTACTGATGGGTAATTTTGGCTTGGGAATTGGTATAAAAAGGAATATTTTTCAACTGTACGGATAATATATTTGGGCGTGGGAGCGCTTTTTGCTAACTTTGGGCGTCATTTTCAAATATACCAATGGACTATAAAAACATACTTGCAGTGGTTCTGCTTGCTGCTTTGCCTGCGGCGGCGACCGCGGAAAGTCCGCAGCTTTCGCTTGAAGAATGTCTTAAAATTGCTTTGTCGGACAATCCGACTGTCAGGGTTGCCGATATGGAGGTTGAACGTCTCGATTATTCCAAAAAAGAGATCATGGGACAGTTGCTGCCTACGGTCGATTTCGGCGGTTCCTACAGCCGCACTCTCGAGAAGCAGACCATGTACATGAACATGGACGGTTTCGGCGACATGGGCGGGGGTGGTGAAGGCGATGAGCCTTCCGGCGCAGAGTCGCGTGCCGGCCGAGCCTCGGGCGGCGGAGGCATCAAGGTGGGTCTCGACAATTCGTACTCGCTTGGCTTTCAGGCTTCGATGCCTCTTGTGGCTCCGCAATTGTGGAAGAACGTCGCTGTGAGCAACACGCAGATCGCGCGCAGCCTCGAGGCGGCGCGTCAGTCGCGTCAGAATCTTGTCGACCAGGTGAAAAGCGCCTACTACGCCCTGCTGCTGGCGCAGGATTCGCGCAAGGTGATTCAGGAAAGCTACGACATGGCTGCTCTCACCCATGAGACGTACAGAAAGCAGAAAGAAGCCGGCGCGGCGTCGGACTACGATGTGCTGCGCACGTCGGTGGCTATGAAAAATATTGAGCCCGAAATCATACAGGCTGACATCGCTATCCGTCAGGCCCGGCTGCAGCTGCATGTGCTGATGGGTCTCGATTCGGCATTCGATTTCGAGGCGTCGGCCCGGCTGGCAGATTATGAGCAGACGATGTACGACGAAGTGTTTGCCCTCGAAGCAGACTACAGCAACAATGCCGAGCTGCGGCTCATGGACATCGACACCAGGCTTCTGAAGCAGCAGGTGGCGATGAAGAAACTGGCCTATGTGCCGACACTGGCTCTGACAGCGAATTACAACTGGACGTCGATGAGCAACGGTTCGCCGCTTCGCAACTTCCGCTGGTCGCCCTATTCGATGGTCGGCGTTAGTCTGTCGGTGCCTATATTCAGCGGTGGTTCGCGGTGGAACAGCCTCAAAGCGGCTCAGGTGCAGGCCAACGAAATGAAGTGGCAGCGCGAGAATCTGGAGCGCAGCATCGCCATGCAGGCCGAGATTGCTATCGACAACATAAAGCTAAATGTCAAACAGATAGCATCGAGTGCCGAGAGTGTCAACGAGGCCGACCGCGCCCACACTATCATGGAGCGTAGCTTTGAGATCGGCGCCGCAAGCTACCTCGACCTCCGTGACTCGGAGCTGTCGCTTACCCGTGCGCGTCTGGCCTACTATCAGGCGATTTACAACTATCTTGTTGCCGGGAGCAAACTCGAACTGCTTTTAGGCTCTGCAAAAACCGAATACTAATCCCACGAATATGAAAAAGATACAATATATAGCCGCCATGGCGCTGATGTTCACAGCCTGCGGCAAAAAGGAAAGCGAGGCCGATGCCGCCGCTCAGTCCGAGGAACTGCCGGTTGTAGCCGTAGATGTGGCCCGCAGCATGGACGTGCCTCAGATGAAATCGTATACGGCCAATGTCGAGGCCGAGAATGTGAACAACATCTCGCCGGCATCGCCGAACCGCATCAAGACCATCAATGTCGATGCTGGCGACCGTGTGCAGCGCGGACAGGTGCTCGTGACGCTCGACCGCGCCAACATCGACCAGCTGAAGATAAATCTCGACCAGACGGAGCGCGAGTACAACCGCGCCGTGCAGCTCCTTGAAATCGGAGGCGGAACCCAGCAGTCGGTCGACCAGCTGAAAGCACAGCTCGATGCCGCCCGCAGCCAGTACGACAATCTGCTTGAAAACACCGTGCTCACTTCGCCTATCAGCGGCGTGGTGACAGCCCGCAACTATGATCCGGGCGATATGACAGGTTCCCAGCCTATTCTCACTGTCGGCCAGCTGTCGCCGGTGGTGAAAGTACTTATTGGTGTGAGCGAGAACGATATGGCCCTTGTGAAGGCCGGTATGCCTGTGACTGTGGCCCTCGATGCTTTCCCCGGCGAAAGTTTCGGCGGCACCGTGAACCGCATCTATCCTACTGTCGACACCTCGACACGCACCTTTCAGGCCGAAGTGCGCATCGCCAATCCTTCGGAGCGCATCAAGCCCGGCATGTTCGCCCGCGTGAGCTTCGACATGGGCACACAGAACCGCGTGGTGGTGCCCGACCGCGCCGTGGTGAAGCAGACAGGTTCGGGAAACAAATATGTGTATGTGTATAAAAACGGCCGGGTGAGCTACAACAAGGTAGAACTCGGACAGCGCCTCGACGACGCCTACGAGCTTATCGAAGGTGTAGGCAACGGCGACACCGTGGTTATTGCCGGTCAGAGCCGTCTTGCCGACGGTGTCGCTGTAACAATCCAATAATCTGAGCGCTATGAGTTTATACGGAAACGCGGTTAAGCGTCCTATCATGACCACGCTGTGTTTCGCGGCGGTGGTAATCTTAGGCATTTTCTCCCTCAGGAGTCTTCCTATCGACCTTTATCCCGACATCGAGACCAACACTCTGATGGTGATGACCACCTATTCCGGCGCCAGCGCGCAGGACATCGAGCAGAATGTGACGCGCCCGCTCGAGAATGTGCTCAACTCGGTGAGCAACCTCAAGCACATCACTTCGAAATCGCGCGAAAACATTTCGGTCATCACCCTTGAATTCGAATACGGCGAGGATATCGACGTGCTCACAAACGACGTGCGCGACAAACTCGACATGGTGTCGTCGATGCTCCCCGACGATTCCGAGACACCTATCATCTTCAAATTCTCCACCGACATGATTCCTATCATCATGCTATCGGTGAAGGCCGACGAGAGTATGCCGGGTCTCTACAAGATTCTCGATGACGCTGTGGCCAACCCTCTTGCACGCATCAGCGGTGTAGGCTCAGTGTCGATTTCGGGCGCTCCGAAGCGTGAAATCCACATCTATGCCGACCCTTCGCGTCTGGAAGCCTATAACCTGAGCATCGAGCAGATAGGCGCCATTATCGGTGCCGAGAACCGTAATATCCCCGGCGGCTCGTTCGACATCGGCTCCGACACATATTCGCTGCGTGTGCAGGGCGAGTTCAAATCGAGCGAGGAGATGGAGAATATTGTTGTGGGTTCGTTCGAAGGCCGCAACATCTACCTCCGCGACGTGGCCCGCATTGACGACACCCTCGAAGAGCGCGCCCAGGAAACCTACAACGACGGCGTGCAGGGCGCGATGATAGTAATCCAGAAACAGAGCGGCGCAAACTCCGTGGAAATCTCCAATAAGGTGCTCGAAATGCTGCCGTCGCTCCAGAAGCGTCTGCCTTCCGACGTAAAGCTCGGTATAATCGTCGATACTTCCGACAATATCCGCAACACCATAGCTTCGCTTGTCGAGACGGTGCTCTACGCACTCCTGTTTGTGGTGATAGTGGTGTTCTTCTTCCTCGGACGATGGCGCGCGACACTCATCATCACCATCACGATACCGATCTCGCTCATCGCATCGTTTATCTATCTATATGCTACGGGCAACACACTGAACATCGTGTCGCTGTCGGCGCTGTCGATATCGATAGGCATGGTTGTCGACGATGCCATCGTGGTGCTTGAGAATGTCACTACCCACATCGAGCGAGGCTCCGACCCGAAGCAGGCCGCCGTGCACGGCACGAACGAGGTGGCAGTGTCGGTGATTGCCTCGACGCTTACGCTCATTGCGGTGTTCTTCCCCCTCACGCTTGTAACCGGTATGACGGGCGTCCTCTTCCGCCAGCTTGGCTGGATGGTGACTATCATGATGATAATCTCGACTGTCTGCGCCCTCTCGCTCACTCCCATGCTTTGCAGCCTGCTGCTGCGGCGCAACAATAGCCACGGCAAACTCTACACCCTTTTCTTCACTCCCGTCAACAAGGGTCTCGACGCTTTCGACCGGGGCTACGGCCGGCTGCTTAAGTGGGTGATCGGCCACAAGACCGTAACCTTCCTCCTGTGCATGGGCACATTCGTCGGCTCGATATTCCTGATGAAGCAGGTGGGCACCGAGTTCTTCCCCACTGCCGACGACGGTCGTCTGCGCATAAGCCTCGAAACGCCTATCGGTACGCGTGTGGAGGTGACCAAAGAGGCCGCTACGCGCCTTGTGAACCTTTGGCGCGAGAAATATCCGGAAATACAGGTGCTGAACTACACCACCGGCACTGCTTCGAGCGACAATACTTTCGCTAACCTCAGCGACAACGGTCCGCACATCATTTCGATGAACGTGCGTCTCACCGATCCCGGCGACCGCGACCGCAGCATCAGCGAGATAGCGTCGCTTATGCGACAGGACCTCCGGCAGTTCCCCGAGTTCAAGAAAGCACAGGTGAACACCGGCGGCATGGGCATGGGCGGCCAGACTACCATCGACTATGAAATCTACGGCTACGACTTTGCCGAGACCGACAGCGTGGCTCGGCGCCTGCAGCAGGTGCTCCGTCAGATTCCCGGCGCGGCCGACGTGATGATTTCGCGCGCCGATTACCAGCCTGAATATCAGGTTGACTTCGACCGCGAGAAACTCGCTATCTACGGTCTGAACCTGTCCACAGCCGCCAATGCGCTGCGAAACCGCATCAATGGTCAGCTGGCATCGCAGTTCCGCGAGGACGGCGAAGAGTACGACATCAAAGTGATGTATGCTCCCGAACACCGCACATCGCTTGAGGATATAGAGAATATCCTCATCTATAATTCTGCCGGACGCGGCGTCCGCATACGCGATGTGGGCACTGTGGTGGAACGGTTCACCCCGCCGACCATCGAGCGCAAGGACCGCGAGCGAATCGTCACCGTGTCGACAACTGTCGAGGGCGGGGTGGCTATGAGCGACATCGTGGAAGCCTCGCGTGCCGAAATCGACCGCATGGACATTCCGCAGGGTATATCGATAGAGCTTTCCGGCAGCTACGAGGATCAGCAGGATTCGTTCAGCGACCTTCTCACCCTTGCCGTGCTCATCATCATTCTCGTCTACATAGTCATGGCCGCGCAGTTCGAGAGCTACACCTATCCGGGCATAATCATGACATCGCTGCTTTTCGCATTCTCGGGTGTGTTCCTGATTCTGTGGCTGACCGGCCACACTCTCAATGTGATGAGTATGATCGGTGCCATCATGCTTATCGGTATTGTGGTGAAGAACGGTATCGTGCTCATCGATTATATATCGCTCAACCGCGAGCGCGGCATGTCGGTGCGCCGGGCCGTCATAAACGGCGGCGAAAGCCGTCTGCGACCTGTTGTCATGACCACCCTCACCACTATCCTCGGTATGGTGCCGATGGCCGTGGGCACCGGTCAGGGCGCTGAAATGTGGCGCCCGATGGGCACCGCCGTCATCGGTGGCCTCACTTTCTCCACTATCCTGACTCTGCTCTTCGTGCCCGTGCTCTATTGCGTATTCGCCGGAAACGGCATCAGGAAAGCACGCCGCAAACTGCGCAAACAACTAAGCAAAGACCTTCAGAAAATATGAAAAGCATCTTCATAGCCTTTGACCAGGCACACTACGACACCATCGTCGATATGCTCGAACGCAACAACTGCCGCGGCTTCACGGCCTGGGAGCATGTGCAGGGACGAGGCACCTCCGACGGCGAGCCCCACTACGGCAGCCACGCATGGCCCTCGATGGCATCGGCCATTCTGACGGTTGTCGACGACAGTCGTGTCGCCACCGTACTGGCAAAACTGCGCGCCATCAACGACGAACGCCCCCGCCTCGGCCTCCGCGCCTTTGTCTGGTCCGTCGAGGAACAGATCTGATCGTCCTCCGCCAGCCGCATAACGCCCGGCGCCCGCTCCCATGCAGCCGCCGGGCTGTTTTATGGGTATGAGTGAGGAACTGGGTTTGCCGTAGATTGCAGAGGCCAAAACGGAGCGTCCGTTATTAAATATTTGCAAAGTAGGCTTCAAAATGTGTATCTTTGCAGATAAAACACGGAGAGCACAGCAATGGCCGAAATCAAGATAGCGGGCGTGATGCGCGCAGGCGCTTTTTCGCCGAACCACATAGGAAACGATGCTGCGATTTTCAACATCGTCGCCGAACAGTTGCGCAAACGCGGCTGCATTGTCAACATTTTTAATGAAGAGCAGTTTATCGACGGCGCCGCCGACGGTCTGCCTGTAATCATCAATATGTGCCGTGAGTTGCGCTCTATCGAACGTCTGCAGCGCCTTGAGGATGCCGGCGCACTGGTCATTAATTCGGGCTACGGCATCGAAAACTGTATCCGCGAGCGCATGGCCCGGATAATGCTCGGATCAGGCCTTCCTTATCCGCGTAGCTGGACCGTTAACACCGACGAGGCTATCCGCGACCGCCTCACGGCAGCCAAAGTTACATCGTGCTGGATAAAGCGCGCCGACGCCCACTCGATGCATAAGGAGGACGTGACCTATGTGCGACATCCCGAAGAGGCTCAGGAGATTCTTCAGGAGTATTTCCTTCGCGGAATCAAGAAAGCTGTCATCAGCTGCCATGTTCACGGCGATCTTGTGAAATTCTACGGTATCGCCGGTACAAACTTTTTCTACTGGCTCTTCCCACGGCTCCACGGCGAAGTTCCGGCTGCCTTCGACGCCGCTGCTCTGCGTTCCGTTGCCGAACGTGCCGCCGATCTTCTCGATGTGAAAATCTATGGCGGCGACTGCATTGTCGACGCCGATGGTCGTGCTACGATAGTCGACTTCAAGGACTGGCCCAGCTTCGCTCCTTGCCGCAGCGAGGCCGCCACGCAGATTGCGCGTTTCATAATCAATCAATCGAAAAAACACTGATGGAAAACTACGACATACGGCCCGATGTGCTCAACTACGACGACATCCGGGCTCTGGTGCCTGCGCTCGACGGCCACCCCAGGCTCGTCAACTGGCTGCTTCACGTGCTGTCGGTCGATAAAGTGAATGCCGTGCACGCCAAATGCTGCGACACTCCCGGGCCGGAATTCGTGCGCCGTCTGCTTCTCGAGGAGTTCAGAATAAAACTGCGGGTCGACGGACGTGACGTGCTCGACAATCTTCCTAAGGGGGCTTTTATTACTGTCAGCAATCACCCCTTCGGTGCCCTCGACGGCATCGCTCTCATCTACCTTATCACGCGTCACAGGCCCGAATATAAGGTTATGGTGAACATGGTGCTCAACAAAATCTCGGCCATGAGACCTAATTTCATCGCCGTCGACGCTATGGCAAGCGACGACCCGGCCAAACGAGCCGTTTCCGTAGCCGGCATACGCACTGTCCTTCGCCAGCTCAAAGACGGACAGCCCGTAGGCTTTTTTCCCGCCGGTGCCATGAGCAAAACCACGCTTTGCCACGGTCTTCAGGACCGTCAGTGGCAACCGACGGTCCTTCAGATTATCCAGCGCGCTAAAGTGCCCGTCATTCCCATCTATTTTCACGGCAGCAACAGCTGGTGGTTCAACCTTCTGGGGCATATATGCTGGCCGGCGCGCTCGCTGCGTCTGCCGGCTGAAGTATTCCGCAAAGCCGGAACGGAGATGCATATCAGCGCCGGCCGTCCCATCGGCGTAGAAGAGCAGGCAGCTCATGGGACAACTGCCGAGGAACTCGGCGCATATATCCGCGAAAAAACCTACGCCTTGCGCAGCAATCCCTGAGCTGTAGTTCACAGAACACAGCGGGCAACTTTCAGCGGAGTTGCCCGCTTTTTTTGCATGGAAATAACGATTTGGCTACGTTGCTGTATTAACATACATTTACACATAAAGTCTCTAAATCGGCTTAATTAACTAATTTATACATTGAAGCCCTAAAATTAGGCTTGGTTTACACAATTTTGCTATTTTTATATCCATGAAATTTTCACATTTCAAAAACTCTTTCTACTTTTGGGCTCGCGTTTCAAACATTCGTTTCAAAGCGTCACAAACAGAAATCAAATTAACTAAATAGAAAAGAAAAATGAGCAATCCTAATGTGAAGCCGGCAACCGGCAAGCTCGGTGTGATGGTCGTAGGACTCGGCGCCGTAACAACAACATTCATGACCGGCGTCCTGATGACACGTCGCGGTCTTGCCAAGCCCGTCGGCTCGATGACTCAGTACGATAAAATCCGTGTAGGCCAGGGTGCCGATAAAAAATATCTCCATTACAAGGACATCGTGCCTATCGCCGACCTCAACGACATCGTGTTCGGTGCCTGGGATGTATATCCTGCCAACGCCTACCAGTCGGCCATTCACGCCGAAGTGCTCAAAGAACGCGACATCGAGCCCGTTGCCGACGAACTTAAAGCCATTGTGCCTATGACCGCCGCTTTCGATCCCAACTACGCCAAGCGTCTCCACGGCACAAATGTGAAAGAAGGCACTCGTTGGGAACTTGTCGAACAGCTCCGCGAAGATATCCGTAATTTCAAGAAAGAAAAAGGTGTCGACCGCGTGGTTGTGCTCTGGGCTGCCTCGACTGAAGTCTACGTACCCGTTGACGAAAAGATTCACTATACTCTCGCCGCCCTTGAAGAAGCAATGAAGGCCGACGACAAAGAGCACATCGCACCCTCTATGTGCTACGCTTACGCGGCCCTCTCAGAAGGCGCTCCCTTCATCATGGGCGCTCCCAACACCACCGTCGACATTCCCGCCATGTGGGAACTCGCCGAAAAGACCGGCATGCCAATCGCCGGCAAGGATTTCAAGACAGGCCAGACGCTCGTGAAATCGGGCTTCGCTCCCATTATCGGCACCCGTTGCCTGGGCCTCAACGGCTGGTTCTCGACAAATATCCTCGGCAACCGCGACGGCCTCGTGCTCGACGAGCCTGCCAACTTCCGCACAAAGGAAGTTTCGAAGCTCTCGACACTCGAAAGCATCCTCGTGGCTGAGGATCAGCCCGACCTCTACGGCGCCAACTGCGGCGGCGAAGAAAACGACCATGCCGGCTACTACCACAAAGTGCGTATCAACTACTATCCCCCGCGCAACGACAACAAGGAAGGCTGGGACAACATCGACATCTTCGGCTGGATGGGCTATCCCATGCAGATCAAAATCAACTTCCTCTGCCGCGACTCTATCCTCGCAGCTCCTCTCTGTCTCGACCTTGTGCTCCTGAGCGACCTCGCGGCTCGCGCCGGACGCTACGGCATACAGCGTTTCCTCAGCTTCTTCCTCAAGAGCCCCATGCACGACTATACCAAGGACGAGGTACCCGTAAACCACCTCTTCCAGCAGTATGTCATGCTTAAGAACGCTATCCGCGAAATGGGCGGCTATCCCGCCGACGAAACAATCGACTAACCCCTTCTACACAATTATCCCACAAAGCCTTCCGGAACGCAAAGCCTATCCGGGAGGCTTTTTGTCAAACTATGTTAAATATTTGATTGGTCTGGCAAATTAGCGTATCTTTGCAGACTACACACCGCGAAGTGTGCTCAAAAAATGGGGTTGACCGGTTTTGACAGCGTGTAGAAGTGGTGGGTAAGCGTGCAGAGCTATGAAGCCTATGCTCTTTAATATCTGACTTCTACCAATTTAAATGGCGAAAACAACTACGCTCTTGCTGCTTGATTGAAGTACAGTAGATCAGCTTAATCGCCGCAACAGTTGCAGCGACAAGACATCGCCCGATTGTCCTTTTTCCGAGACTTATCGACAAGGCGGTGCAGGAATATCGGAAATAGGG
>CABQCA010000002.1 GCA_902462525.1 uncultured Porphyromonadaceae bacterium
CTATGACCACGCTCTCGGCGCCGGATACCGCTTTCTCAGCTACGGCGACGCCTGCCTCTTCAGAGCGCCGTTGAGTGAAAAGGTGCTCTGAACCGTATTCTTCTAAATAAAACGTAAGACAATCAATAACTCAATCGTCATACTATGGTTAACTTTTCACTTGAGGGCAAAGTGGCCCTCGTCACCGGCGGTGTCTACGGCATCGGTTTCGCAATTGCAAAAGCGCTTCACGAAGCCGGCGCGAGGATAGTGTACAACTGCAATACCCAGGCTTCCATGGACCTCGGCATCGCCAACTATAAAGAAGCCGGCATCGACGCCAAGGGCTATATGTGCGACGTCACCGACGAAGCCGGCGTGCAGGCCATGATAGCCGACATCGAAAAGAACTACGGCGGCGTGGATATTCTGGTGAACAATGCCGGCATCATCAAGCGCATACCCATGACCGAAATGAGCTGCGAGGATTTCCGTAAGGTGGTGGACATCGATCTGGTGGCACCTTTCATCTGCGCCAAAGCTGTTATCCCCGGCATGATTAAGAAAGGCCACGGCAAAATCATCAACATATGCTCGATGATGAGCGAGCTCGGCCGCGAGACAGTGAGCGCCTATGCCGCCGCCAAAGGCGGTCTCAAGATGCTTACCCGCAACATCTGCTCGGAGTACGGCGCTGCCAACATCCAGTGCAACGGCATCGGCCCGGGCTACATCGCCACTCCCCAGACAGCGCCTCTGCGCGAACGTCAGGCCGACGGCAGCCGTCACCCCTTCGACCAGTTCATTGTATCGAAGACACCGGCAGGCCGCTGGGGCACCCCCGAGGACCTCATGGGTCCGGCAGTTTTCCTTGCTTCCGAGGCTTCGGACTTCGTCAACGGCCACGTCCTCTACGTCGACGGCGGCATCCTTGCGTATATAGGTAAACAGCCCTCGTGAGTTTTTTAGGGGCGAGGAACTTTTAGTTTAAAAAGTCGAAAAAGTTTAAAAAGTTAAGATAATAGTTATTCTGACTGCTGGCCCAAATAGGTGTGATAGCCTCGTATGAGGCGTTCGAGTTCTTCGATTTCTTCACGAATCTCTGTGTTCTGCAACGCCGAGATGAATCCAAGGTCCTCAGCCAGGATTAACTGACATGTTACTTCCATCAGAGAGCCATAAGCGATCTGGCAGAAATGGCGTTTTTCTTTGAGCGCTATGCGACCTCCGCCTTCCGCAAGATTTGAGGATATTGATATGACTGCTCTTCTGAGTTGATCGGACAGTCCGTATCTTTCTTCGGACGGAAAATCCCTGATCAGTCGATACACCGATTTTACAAGTTCTCTGGATTTCTTCCAAGCTATAAGTTTTTCGAAGCCGAATTCCATAACAATTTAGTTTTGAGAACAAAGATAATAATGAATTTTAATAGCCGGAACTATTATCTTGACTTTTTCAACTTGTTACTTCTTTAACTCAATAAAACATTGGAACAAGTATTTTCTTATATTATCGGGCTGGGAGCGGCCGTGATGATGCCGGTTATCTTCACCGTTCTGGGTGTGTGCATCGGCATAAAATTCGGCGACGCGCTCAAGAGCGGTCTTAAGGTTGGCGTTGGCTTTATCGGCTTGTCGATAGTGACAGCCCTGCTGACGTCGGCTCTCGGGCCGGCCCTCAATACTGTGGTCGATCTCTACGACCTTCAGCTCAAAGTCTTCGACATGGGCTGGCCTGCCGCCGCTGCTGTTGCCTACAACACAGCAGTCGGCGCTCTCATTATTCCCGTGTGTCTTGGCGTGAACATATTGATGCTGCTCACCAAGACCACCCGCACCGTCAACATCGACCTCTGGAACTACTGGCATTTCGCCTTCATCGGCGCTATCATCTACTTTGCCTCCGGCTCGCTTGCATGGGGCTTCTTCGGCGCCATCATCTGCTATGTCATCACCCTGATACTGGCCGACATGACGGCAAAGAAATTCCAGCGGTTCTACAAGGATATGGACGGCATTTCGATACCGCAGCCTTTCTGCGCCGGTTTCGTACCATTCGCATGGGCCATCAACAAGGGCCTCGACGCCATTCCCGGCGTGTCGAAACTTGAAATCGACGCCGAGGGCATGAAGAAGAAATTCGGACTCCTCGGCGAACCGCTGTTCCTCGGCGTGATAGTGGGCATAGGTATCGGCTGCCTCACCTGCTCGTCGTGGAGCGAGATTGTCGACAGGATACCCTATATTCTCGGTCTGGGCATCAAGATGGGCGCGGTGATGGAACTTATTCCCCGCGTGACTGTTCTCTTCATCGAGGGTCTCAAGCCTATCAGCGACGCCACACGCAGCCTTATAGCCCGCAAGTTCAAGGGCGCCGACGGCCTGAACATCGGCATGAGCCCGGCTCTTGTCATAGGCCACCCCGCCACTCTGGTGGTGTCGCTGCTTCTTATCCCTGTCACGCTGTTGCTGGCCGTCATTCTGCCCGGCAATCAGTTCCTGCCCCTTGCCTCGCTGGCCGGCATGTTCTACGTATTCCCTCTGGTGCTTCCCTTCACTAAGGGCAACGTGTTCAAAACCTTTGTGATCGGTCTGGTCGTAATGGCTCTCGGCCTCTATCTTGTCACAAATCTGGCGGGAGCCTTCACCCTCGCCGCAAAAGACGTCTACGCCGTCACCGGCGACGGAGCCGTAGCTATCCCCGAAGGTTTCGAAGGCGGCAGCCTCGACTTCGCATCAAGCCCTCTGGCATGGATCATATACCAGTGTACCTACACTCTCAAGTGGGTTGGCGCCGGCATTCTTGTGCTCGGCACCATGGCCCTGATGGTGTGGAACCGTGTGAATATCATCCGCAATCAGAAACTCATGATCGAGAGAAACTCGACAGAAATACAATCGGAAGAATGAAAAAAACACTTTTTGCAGCGATAGCTCTTGCAGCTTGCGCTGCCGCATCGGCACAGACCGACTACACAATGCTCATCGCCTGCCACCCCGACGACGTGAAGCACTACGACACCGAGCAACTCCGCTCGCACTTCATGATGCCGAAGGTGATGGAAGAAAACAAAATCAACCTCACCTACAGCATGTACGACCGTCTTGTATATGGCGGCGTGGTGCCCGTCGGCAAGACCGTGACACTCGAGACTATCGACCCTCTGAAGGCCGAGTACTTTCTGGAGCGCCGTGAGCTCGGCGTTATCAATGTCGGCGGCGACGGCATCGTCAGTGTCGACGGCAAGGACTACGAGCTTCATTTCAAGGACGCACTCTATGTAGGCCGAGGAAACAGGAATGTCACTTTCCGCAGCAAGAACGACGCTCTGCCGGCCCGATTCTACATCAACTCGACGCCGGCCCACAAGGCTTACAAGACGCAGCTCATCACAATCGATGGCCGCAAGGGTTCCATCAAGGCCAACCGCATGCACGCCGGCAGCCTCGAAGAGAGCAACGACCGCTACATCAACCAGCTCATCACCAACAACGTGCTCGAAGAAGGTCCCTGCCAGCTGCAGATGGGTCTCACGGAACTTATGCCGGGTTCGGTTTGGAACACCATGCCGGCCCACACCCACAGCCGGCGTGTCGAAGCTTACTTCTACTTCAACGTCCCCGAAGGCAACGCTATCCTTCACCTCATGGGCGAGCCTCAGGAAGAACGCCTCATCTGGCTGCACAACGAGCAGGCCGTGATGTCGCCCGAATGGAGCATCCACGCTGCTGCCGGCACATCGAACTATATGTTCATCTGGGGCATGGGCGGCGAGAACCTCGACTACGGCGACATGGACAAGGTGCCGTATCTCGACATGAAGTAAGGCGCGAGGGGCGCCCTGTCAGCCTAACCTCCTTGAAGAGGCTGTGTCAATTGAATGAACTGCACCCCAAAAGTTAGACAAAAAACTTTTGGGGTGCAGTTTACTGTTAGACAGCCTCTATTTAAGGATTTATTATTAATGGGTCAGCCTTGATAGGAGTGAGACTTAGGTATAGTAGAGAAAATTGTTGAGAAAGATCCGTGGCTTAGTAAAATACATCCGGAGCTTCCAGATCTGCAGGATCGCATTCTTCAAATACCCATGTACAATTCATCCAAATGAGATTTATACGTGAGAAATCGTCATTTGCATATAGATAACCATACATTGTATTTTTCATAGGAGGCAGAAAACCTCCCATGCCAACCGGTTTCGGCTGATATGTATAGTATCCCTTTCTTACGCCGATATAACCCCATTGGGCAAATTTATCTATACTATTTCCGTTTTTATCACACATATAAACAAGCGTACCGTTGTTTATAAAAGCGAAATAGATAGATTTCCACTGATATGCCTCTGTCCTGACACCATCTGCCTCTATTCGTGCTGTCGCTGTATAGTGTCTTATCTGGGCACTGACGCACATTGAAATTGTGCATGCAATCAGCACAATAAATAAAACGATTAGTTTCTTCATATTATGTTATTTGATTAGTAATATCGTTCGATATAACCTTTTCCACCACATTTGCCACAGGGACGTTTTTCATGATAGTGGCGATATGTATATTTTCCACATTCGGAACACCAATAATCGGGGACCGAATTTCCAGTATAATCTGGAGCGTATTTTATGAAATCGGTGCCATTGCCGGTTCCGTTGCACATACTGCATTGCTCTCGATGCGGAGTTGTCTGTCTGTGATCAGAATTTTGATTGCCGTAAGGATATGGAACAGGTGTTTGTGACGGAGAAGAAGTGCCTGACTGACTTTGATTAACCGGTCCATGAATACGGCGGCCTGCATTGGTTTCGCCATATTCACGTTGATATACATATGTCGTTTTTTTATCGACAACAATATTTAAACGAGAGTAATCTGAAGAGAAATAGTAATTAGCATATCCATGGAATCCATATCCCTGATATATGTGAAAACCTTTATTATCTTTTTGATATTCTATAAGTTTCCCACCAACAGAAAAACCGTTTTTATCAGATTCATAAATTCCATTATGGTTGAATGTCAGATAATGCGCGTCATCGTTTGTCCTTTGTTTGCTGTTGCCTGAGACAATCATCACACGCTTGTATTGGCGTGTTTGTGCTTCACAGTCCTCATAAACGAGGAATATGACTACACCAATGAAAATAAAAGGTAAAATTCTATGAAGAGTCCGCATATACAGATGTTTTTTCCAACTATCCTAAAAGATAGAACTATCATGTCCTTTAGGCTTCCCGGAGTCGGACTGACTGGTTCATAAAAAAAGCGTGAAAGCCTGTATCTGTTGCCCGTTCCACCCATAGAGGCTCTCGCATTGCCCTTCACAGTAGAACGAGCAACGCCGAAGCCTCACGCTGTAGATATATCAGTAACAGGTCGCTCTCGCGGCCTATAATGATATCACACCAGAGACATCTATCGTTGCTCTATTCCTGACTGTGATTAGAATTTGCGAGATTCCTATGGGTCAAGAATAAGCGTAGATAAACGCTTTTTCAAATGTCTGCATCCCGCCCTCGAGCCCATATCGGACTTCGGCGAGCGATATGCGTTGCAAAGGTAAACAAAAATTTCGATAATGCTATTTTTTTTGTGAAATGCGCAGAAATTTTTGTGATGGTGGATTTTTGGGGGCGGAGGGGGTGAGGGACAATTATTTTCATTAATTTTGCAGTGTGAAGCAGAAACTGTTAAGGCGGATTGTTCCTATGGTCGTGGCGGCGGTTGCCGCTGCGGCGCTTGCGGCGTGCAGTGCGGTGAAGCATGTGCCTGATGGGGAGTTTCTGCTTGATAAGGTGGAGATAAAGACTGATTCTACGGGCCGCAGCCTCAACACCGAGGAACTTGTGAACTTTCTTCGTCAGACGCCGAACCACAAGGTACTCGGTTTCGCCAAGCTGCAGATGGGCACCTACAATCTGTCGGGCGCCGACACCACGAAGTGGTACAACCGCTGGCTGCGCCGTCTGGGTCAGGCGCCTGTGATCTACGACGCTGAGCTGACGGAGGCTTCGCGCCGTCAGCTTGTGCAGGCGCTTGTGAACCGCGGCTATCTCGACGCGCAGGTTGAGGTCGACACAGTGCTGTCGCCCAAAGGCAAGCGCATTGAGGTGCGCTATCTTATCGAGGCCGGTGCGCCTTACCGCATAGCATCGGTCGACTACAACATCGATGATCCTGCCGTGCGCCACATCGTGCTTGCCGATACTTCGGCAGCTGACATTCACCCCGGTATGCCGCTCGACCGCACGGCGCTCGACAACGAACGCGGCCGCATTGCGGCTATTCTGCGTAATGCCGGATATTTTGAGTTCAACCGCGAATACATCAATTATACAGCCGATACCGTGGCAGGCAGCAAGGACGTAGGGCTGACTCTTAACCTGCGTTCGCCTTCGGTAAATGCCCGGCCGGGCAGCAGCGGCCGCACAGGGCTTGCCGCTCTTGCCGATACTCTTCTGCGCCTCGATCCGGCGCACCATCGCTATGAGTTCGGACGCGTGGTGTTTGTCATCGACGACGGCAAGGCCCGCGACACTGTGGAATACCATGGCAAAACGTTTGTCTTCGGTGCCGACCGCTATCTTAGGCCGCAGACGCTCGACGATATGTGCTACATTGAACCGGGAAGCGCCTACAGCGCCCGGGCCGTGGAGCGCACTTATGAGGCTCTGGGCCGTCTGTCGATAGTGAAATTCATAAATATAGAGATGCAGCCGGGGGGCCGCCGCGGAGTCACGGGGCTGCTTGATGCCTATATCTATCTGTCGCGCAATAAGAAACAAGGAATCACCGCCGAGCTCGAGGGCACCAACAGCGAGGGTGACCTCGGTTTTGGTGTCGGCCTCACTTATCAGCACCGCAATATAGGCCATGGATCCGAAACGCTCACCACGAAGCTGCGCGCATCGTACGAGAGCCTCTCGGGCGATGTCGACGGCCTTGTGAACAAGCGCTACACCGAGTACGCCGGCGAAGTAGGGCTCACATTCCCGCAGTTCAAATGTCCGTTCCTGTCGAAACGACTCAAGCAGCGTTTTCTGGCGTCGACTGAGTTTTCGGTGTCGTTCAACTATCAGGAGAGGCCCGAGTACACGCGAATAATCGCGGGCGCGGCCTGGAAATGGAAATGGCAGCAGCAACGCACGGGCGAGCTGAAGCGTCAGGTTTTCGAGCTTGTCGATGTGAACTATGTGCGTCTTCCGCGGTCGACTATCAATTTCATCGATCAGGTGGCTCCAAGCAATCCGCTGCTGCGCTACAGCTACGAGGACCACTTCATAGTCCGTATGGGCTACACCTACAGCCATACCAACCGCCGGGTGGCCACGGCGGCAGTCAATGCTTTCGCTGTCCAGCCCTATGTGACAAGTCTGCGTGTGTCGGCCGAGACTGCCGGCAACCTACTCTACGGTATCTCGAACCTCATAGGGCAGCGGCGCTCCGACGGTGTCTACAAGGTGCTCGGCATTCAGTATGCTCAGTATGTGAAAGGCGAGTTCGACTACACCTATACCCGCAATTTCAACTCGCGCAACGCGCTGTCGGTCCACGGCGGTTTCGGCATAGCTGTGCCCTATGGAAACTCGACCATGGTGCCCTTCGAAAAACGATTTTATGCCGGGGGGGCGAACAGTGTCCGCGGCTGGGGCGTGCGTACTCTCGGCCCCGGTGCGTACGACGCCCGCAATTCTGTGACCGACTTCATAAACCAGTGCGGCGACATTCGCCTTGATCTCAGCCTGGAATACCGTGCCAAACTGTTCTGGGTGTTCGAAGGCGCATTTTTTATCGATGCCGGCAATATCTGGACCATACGCAACTACGAGAATCAGCCCGGAGGCGAGTTCAAGTTTGGTAAGTTCTACAAGCAGATTGCGGCGGCCTATGGTGTGGGCCTTCGCATGGACTTCACATATTTTCTCCTTCGTTTCGACCTCGGTCTAAAGGCCCACAATCCGGCACGCGGGCAGGAAGCATGGCCTCTCTTTCATCCCCGCTGGGGCCGTGATGCCAATTTCCATTTCGCCGTCGGTTATCCGTTCTGATTCTCTGCTATTCGCTCAGGAAGGCGTGCAGGTTGCGGCGTGTGCCGTAGAGGGTAATGGTGTCGTTATCGGCAACGGTGGTATCGGGCTGTATGTCGAGGATTTTCTGAGCGGGCCGTTCGATGCCGAGGATATTTCGGCGTGCCTCGGGGCGTGTGGCGGCGATGAAGGTGAGTCCGTAGCGTCCGCGGAAATCGATTTCGGAGTATTTGAGTCCCAAAATGAATACGGGAGCCCTCAGGCTTGCCACAATGCTGCCGTCGCCCACGTCGAGGGTACGTATGGCCGAGCCCAGTTCCATTTCGTGCGTGAGGTCGGCGGCGGCCCGCTGTTCCGGTGTGATGATGCGGTCGATTTCGAAGCTTTCGAGAATCGACTCATGCAGTTTGTCGATGGCACGGGCGTAGATGTGCTTCACTCCGGCTTTTTTCAGCAGAGCCACGGTGCGGATGCTGGCGCCGAAATTTTCGCCTATAGCAACAATCACAAGGTCGACATTGTCGAGCGGCAGCACCGACAGCGCCGATTCCTCGGTGGAGTCAATGATGTAAACGGTCGATATGTAGTCTTTGACGGCATCGATGTGACTTTGCTTTATGTCGACGCCAATCACTTCGTGGCCCATGTCGGTGAGGTCGCGGGCAAGATTCTCGCCGTATATTCCGAGTCCTATTATAATGTAACGCATGGTATGGTGTATTGCTGTGTTTGCGGGGTCAGTTGATTATTATGTCGTCGGCGGGCAGGTGTGCAGAGGGGTCGCGGTGTGAACCGGCAATGCCGCTCAACACCGATATAATACCCACGCGGCCAAGGAACATGGCTGTAGCGAGCACCATTTTAGAAACGTCGCTCAGTTCGGGGGTGATGCCGAGCGACAGGCCTACTGTTGTGATGGCCGAGAAACACTCGAACATTACTCCCGGGAACGGCAGCTCGGGCTGGAGTATCATTATAACGGCGGAATACACAAGCACTGCCACAATCGACAGTGCCACCACGGCGTTGGCGCGGCGCACCGATACCAGGGCTATGTTCCGGCCCATGGCAGTGACACCCTTGTAGCCGAAAACGATGGAGCGCAGGTTGAAGAACACAGCCATCATGGTGTTTACCTTGATGCCGCCGCCCATCGACTGCGACGAGCAGCCTACCCACATTAGAAACATCATTATCAGGAATGTAGCGTGTGAGAACGCTGACAGCGGCATGGACCCGAAGCCGGCAGTACGCGGTGTGGCAGAGTTGAACACCGACTGCACAATCTTGTCGGTAAGGCTCATGCCGGCGAGGGCGTGGTCATATTCAAGGAGGAAGAACAGCAGCGAACCGCCGGCGAAGAGCACTGCGGTAGCCACAATCACAAGTTTGGTGTTAAGATCGTAGATATGCCGGCGGCGCCCGGTGTATTCCTTTCCGATTATGCAGTACCGGAGGCGGCGTAAGTACTCCGCGGCAGCATCCTTGAAATTCACGAGGTTGGGGAATCCGATGCCCCCTGCGAGAATCAGAACGGTCATCACCAGATAGATGGCGCCTCCTGAGTGCAGCAGGGCCGGTGTCTGAAGTCCATCGGGCAGGGTGGTGAACCCGCCGTTGCAGAAGCCCGACACCGAGTGAAAAATAGCGAAGAATATTCGTTTCTGCGGTTCGTCGAAAAGGCTTTCGGGTGTGGCGAAGTAGACTGCCGCGGCACCGACGGCCTCGATTGTGAGAGTGATGCCGAGGATGTAGAGAAGCACAGGTGCCAGACGGCTCATGCTTTTTGAGTAGATGAAGTCGCGCATCAGCAACTGGTTGTAGATGCTCGAGCGTCCGCTGAAAAACAGAGCGAAAAAGCTTGTGAACGTCAGCACCCCGAGGGCGCCTATCTGCATGAGCACCATCACCACGAGCCAGCCAAGAGGAGTGTACTGCGTTGCAAGGTCGACTGTGGTGAGGCCCGTCATGCTCACGGCGCTTGCTGCTAAAAAGAGGGAATCGACATACGACACCGTGCCGACCGTGCAACGAGGCATGGCCAGCACGAACGAGCCTATGAAAATAAAGAACAGAAAACTGACCGACAGAATCAGCGACGGGTTCAGACGTCGCGACAGCAGCCACATGATGCCGTAGCATATTTCGGCCAGCGAGTATAAGGCAAGCACGGCGTAGACATAGTAGCGGCTGTGGAAAAAGTGGAGCACGTTTCCGAGGGTGTCGGAGTGGTGAGGAAAAATCAGCGGCACCACCGTGAGAAGCATGGCGCCGTCGAATATTTTTTTCAGAATGTGGCTGTGAGAGTAGACACTGCCGAACCGGAACACAAGGTTAAAAACGATGCTTGCCAGAAACACCGTCTGTGCCGTGCCGAGGATTCGGATTATCACCGCCCGGCTTACGGAACGGCTGTCGAAGCCGCTTCGGATAATCAGCGCGGTCAGAGCTGCCAGCGATGCCGCGAACACCAGCACCGTCATTACCGAGCCGATAGTGCGCACAACGTTGCCGAAACGGTAGGCGAGCCGTTTGCTGTCGGGCGAGCGGCGTCTGAGATAGCGCAGTAGGTTCCTCATTCCGCATTTCTACCGCATGGTGCGGGGTGTCAGTCGTTCTGTTCGGGCAACGGTATGCGTTTGAGGGTCATAAGCTGACGTCCCTTGCGGTCGAGAATCAGAACAGAGTTTTCTTTCTTGCCTTCTATGGCTGTGGCGGCTTCTTCGAGGGCCACGAGCATGGCGGTCTCCTGAGCGCTGTCGGGACAAGCCATTCTTGTCACGCCCATGTTGCTGAAATCAATAGCATTGGTGCGTGTGGGGTCGATGTAGAGAGTGCCGTTGAAGTAGTTGCAGCCTGTGTTGCCGTGTACTTTCAGCTCGGCGATGTCAATGAAAATATTGCACTCCTCGTTGGTCACCGGCTTGCCGTTGATGCTTGTCACCTGCCAGTTTCCGTTCAGGAATTCCATGTTGTGGCGGCGCAGAGTGAGTGCAGTTTTTCCCTCGTTGTTTTTGAGATTTATGTATGTTTCGTTGCCCAAGTGCTGAGTTTCGGCGGTATAGGTGCTGTTATCGTTGATGCAGGCGGCGATAGCATCGGCATACGGTATGTCGGGACATAGTTTCATTGTCGTGGCGGTGTGGGCGAACGAAAGCTTTCCGTCGCTTCTGAGCACATAGTCACCGTTTATGATATTGCAGCCGTCGGAAGCGTAGAAGCGTCCTTTCGCCGGTTCGAAAAAGAAGTAGGGCATGTTTTCGTCCTCAGCGATTTTAGTGTTTCCGACGCCTGTAATCTGCCACTGGCCTCCGCCGAGTTCCTCGTCGGAGGGCCGTTCGCCGTCAGGTGTGCGCGGGGCTTCTTTCCTGTCTTTTTTATGTTTGTTTTTCTTGTTCTTGGGTGCTTTAACTTCGTTTGTGGCGACTTCGGAATCGGTGCGTCCGGTGCGGTGGAACACCGAGCACGACGAGCAGATCATCATGGCCGCGAGGGCGGCGCTTAATATAGATATTTTCATGTTTTCGGTTTTATAATCGTTTAAGTGGAAACACCCGGGGCCGGCGCTTTGTTCTCGCCGGCGAAGCAGTTCACGCTGTAAAGATATATAAATTTCGGCAAACTTTTGGTGGGTTGTCCAAAAAAGCTTAATTTTGTCTGTATTGTCTTTCTGACATATTAGAACTATGGAAAAACTTGAAATCAGCGAAATATTCAATGCCGCAGCCGTTCTCAAAGGAGTGGCCCGCAAAACCGCTATCATTCCGGCTCCGAAAATCAATCCCGAGTCAGAAATATTTCTGAAAACCGAAAATCTGCAGCTCACGGGTTCGTTCAAACTCCGCGGAGCCTACTACAAAATCTCGCAGCTCACCGACGAGGAGAAAGCGCGCGGTGTGATAGCATGTTCGGCCGGCAATCACGCTCAGGGCGTGGCTCTTGGTGCCACTCACAACGGCATCAAATCGCTAATCTGTCTTCCCGCCGGTGCTCCCATCTCGAAAGTGGAGGCTACAAAGGGCTATGGCGCCGAAGTGTGTCTGGTGCAGGGTGTCTACGACGATGCCTACGCCCGTGCGGTCGAACTGCAGAAAGAGTTCGGCTATAGTTTCGTGCACCCTTTCGACGACCCCAAGGTGATAGCAGGCCAGGGTACCATCGGTCTTGAAATCCTCGAACAGATGCCCGATGTTCAGGCCGTAATCGTGCCTATCGGCGGCGGCGGCCTGATATCGGGTGTGGCTTTCGCCATAAAGACACTGCGTCCCGATGTGAAAGTCTACGGCGTGCAGAGCACCGGCGCGCCCTCTATGGCAGCTTCGCTCAAAGAAGGCAAGCTGTGCCATCTCAACGATGTGTCGACAATCGCCGACGGTATCGCTGTAAAGGAACCCGGCGTCAACACCTTCGAGATTTGCAACAAATACGTCGACGAGGTTGTGACCGTGAGCGACGATGAAATCGCCGCCGCAATTCTTGCCCTTATCGAACAGCAGAAACTCGTGGCCGAAGGCGCAGGAGCCGTTGCTGTTGCAGCCGCCATGTTCAACAAAGTGCCGGTCAAGGGTCTCAAGACAGTCTGTCTGGTATCGGGCGGAAATATCGATGTGAACACTCTCAGCCGTGTCATCACCCGAGGTCTTAACAAAAGCGGCCGCAACTACACTTTCATCATCGATCTTCCCGACAAGCCCGGACAGCTGTCCAATGTATGCAAGATTCTTGGCGATCTCGGAGGTAATATCCTGGCTGTGAACCACGAACGTATAAATTCCAGCTCCGAAATCAACGGCTGTACTATCCGAGTGGAACTCGAAACACGCGATACACAGCACATAGGCCAGCTCCGCGATGCCCTTGTTGCCGCCGGCTATAAGGTGATGAACTGATTTCATAATTTCCTAATCTCCCGACTTCCTTATATGAGACTTCCAGCTATCATTATTGCAACCGCCTGCGTGCTTCCCGTTGTGGCCCAGGAGCCTGCCGACAGCGTTGCCGCGGACACTGCTTTTGTGTTCACCGACATCGTGACTATCCCTACAACTTCCGTCAAAGACCAGAACAAATCGGGCACATGCTGGTGTTTCGCCGGCACTTCATATTTTGAGGACGAAATCCGCCGGCTCGGCGGCGACTCGCTCGACCTTTCCGAAATGTTCACCGTGCGCCACTGTTACACCGATAAAGCCGACAAGTACGTGCGAATGTACGGTCAGGCGAATTTCGCTGCCGGCGGCTCGCTAATGGACGTTCCTTATGTATGGAAACGCTACGGCGCAGTTCCCGAGGAAGTTTATCGCGGTCTCGAGTATGGTGAGGACAAGCACGTGCATGGCGAACTCGACGGCATACTCAAGGCATATGTCGACGTGATTGTCAAGAAACCTAACAAAAAAATCTCCAAAGCCTGGAAAAAAGGCTACGAGGGAGTGCTCGACGCCTATATGGGAGAACTTCCCGAAACTTTCGAATACAAAGGTAAAACATACACTCCGAAAAGTTTTGCCGAAAGTCTGCCGATCAGACTCGACGACTATGTGGCCCTTACTTCGTTTACACATCACCCCTTCTACGAGCAGTTCGTATTCGAAGTGCCCGACAACTGGCTCTACGGTCAGTACTATAACCTTCCTCTCGATGAATTCAAGGCTGTTGTCGATAATGCCCTTGAAAACGGCTTTACTCTCGTTTGGGCTGCCGACGTGAGCGAAGGCGGTTTCAAGTGGACCGACGGGGTGGCTCTCATGCCCAAGGCTAAAGGCGAGGCCGACATGAACGGCACCGAGCTGGCACGCTGGGTGAAGCTTTCCGATAAGGAACGCGCCGGAAAGCAGTATGATTTCAAGGCTCCTGTCGAAGAAATAGAAGTGACCCAGGAACTGCGTCAGGAGATGTTCGACAATCAGGAGACTACCGACGACCACGGCATGGAGCTTGTCGGTATAGCCAAAGACCAGAAAGGCAACCGCTACTACAAAGTCAAGAACTCATGGGACACCAATCAGGTCTACGACGGCTTCTTCTATGTTTCCGAACCATATTTCAAGGCCAAAACCGTCAATATTCTTGTTCATAGAGATGCTATTCCCAAGGCAATAGCAAAAAAATTAGGACTTAAATGAAAAAACAGATCCTCATTTTGTGCGCCGTGGTACTTCTGGCTTCGGCGTGCAAAACGAGCGAAGCCAACTACCGTGCCGCCTACGAAAAAACCATGGAGGCACGCCGAGCTGAGCAGTCGGTCGACTCGACTGTCTACGGCGATGTGCGTCGGCAGGCCACGACCGCCACAGTCGAAGTATCGCCAGGTGTCAGCACCGAGGTAGTGTCGCAGCTTGTACGCGTTACCGACGGCGGTGGCGGAATCCGCGAGAATCTGCGCCGCTACTGTGTGGTCGCCGGGCAGTTCAAGCAGAAATTCAACGCCGTTTCGCTGCGCGACCGCATAGTCGACAAAGGTTACCCGGGTGCCTTCGTCGTCGAAACCGCTGAGCCTTACTATTATATCGTTGTCGGATCCTACAGCACTGTCCGCGAGGCCTACGATGCCATGCAGATACTGAAAAAAAATCAGCCGGTGCCTATGAAAGCTCCACTTCCGTTCATCCTTAATGCTACCGTTCGCTGAAGCCAAGATTTAGTGTTCCGAAATTGTTTAAGAGGGCAGGTAACTGTCCTCTTGTTTTTTTTACATTTCCTCGACTTTCCCTTCGCCCTTCACTGAATAAAAAAGGTCTTACCCATTTCTACAACGTGTAAAACCTAAGCCGATTGGCGATTAATTCAAGTTGCCGGTAATTGCCGGCTGTGATTATATCATACTTACTGTTTCGCACCGTGAACTGCTGTGGCCCACTGTCGTCGCGACGTTAGTTGTTGCTGTCGCCTTGGCTTAGTATTGTAAATAGAATTTGTAAATAAAGGTCTAAGGCAAAGGCAGGTGCTTTGTGATGCAAAATTAGAAACAATTTTTCTTTCTACCAAAAAAAATCAATAAAAATCAGTCGAGATCAAGAAAAAATCGTGGCGTATTGCATAGGAATATCGATTTGTCGTCGAGCAGCGCACGGTTCGCGCGGAGGGCGGCGAGCGATATGTCGCCTACTGTGTAGCAGCCGTTTTCCGATACATAGCTTTCTGTGATTTTTTCGAAATGTATGCCGTGAGGCAGCTCCGGAGCTGCATGTCGCAGGTAGACCCGCAGTGTCACATCGTCGGTGTAGACAGGGCGCCCGGCATAACTCATTTTCTTGTATTCGTAGCGGTAGCCGTGATGGCGGGCCGTGACGTCGCTGAGAATCGACGAAGCAGTCGGAAGGCTGCCCGCGCCTTTGCCGAACATGAACTGTCGGTCGTAGCACTCGCCTCGTATCACCACGCCGTTGTATTCGTCGTCAACGCTGTAGATGTACTTTCCGGGCGCAACAAACTCGGGCATTACGAAGAGCGTGAAGCGGCTGTCGCTGAGCTTCACCACCTGTGCCACAAGTTTTATCTTGACGCCTTTTTCGCGGGCGTAGCGGATATCGAAGTCCGATATCGTGGCAATGCCGTAGGCGAAAACATCATCGGGATTAACGTACACACCAAGGGCATGGATGGTGATGATAACAAGTTTGAACAGCGAGTCGAAGCCTTTTATGTCGAAACTGGGATCGGCTTCGGCGAATCCGAGACTCTGAGCCTTGGCGAGTGCGTCGGCATAGTTTTCTCCGTGGTCGAAGACCCGCGAAAGAATATAGTTCGACGATCCGTTGAGGATTCCTTTTACTTCGAGAAGAAGGTCGTTGTCGTAGTATTCCTCAAGATTTCGTATCACAGGAATCGAGCCGCAGGCCGAAGCATCGTAGAGCAATGCGGTGCCGTGCTGTCGCTGAAGTTCTATCAGCTCTGGCAGATGGCGTGCTATCATGGCCTTGTTGCCGCTCACCACAGGAATTCCGCGGCGCAGAGCTTCCGTGACAATGGCGTAGGAAGCGTCGGCATTGTCAATGACCTCGACGATGAGGTCGATTTCAGGGTCATTGAAAATGTCGGCCGGGCTGTCGGTGAGTATGCCGTCGGGAAGCTCGACGCTGCGTTTTTTTGCAAGAGAGCGCACGCATATGCGGCGTATGGCGGCGTGGGCGTTGCGGGCGCTGCCGAGCACTTTGTAGATGCCTGTTCCTACGGTGCCGAAACCGAAGAGGCCTATGTTGATTTCTTTCATTTCATTCTGTCGTTAAAGTCCGAAGGCCTTGATGATATTGTTGAGCTGTCCGTGCTCTACAAGGAAACCGTCGTGGCCGAATGCCGACCGGATTTCGCAGTAGTGCGCGTCGGGAATCATGGCGGCGAGCGCCTGCATCTCGGACGGTGTGAAAATAATGTCGGTGCTGATGCCGACCACAAGAGTCGGCATGGTCAGGCGCGCGAGAGCACATTCAAGTCCTCCGCGGCCACGGCCGGTGTCGTGGGTGTCGAAGGCATCGAGAATACGTACATAGGAGTATGCGTTGAAACGCCTGCTCAGTTTCGTGCCCTGATAGCGCTGATAGGAGCATGCCCGGTGTTCGCGCACCGGGTCATCGCTTTCTGCGGCGACATCGGCCTGCGTGCGGTTGTAGCCTTCCGGACCGCGGTAGGTCAGCAGGCCGATGGCTCGGGCAGCCTCGAGTCCTGTTGCTGCAGCACCCGGTCGTTTTTCACCGTAGGTGCGGTCGGCGAAAATCGCCATGCGCTGTGTTTCGTCGATGGCGATACACCATGGCGAAGCCTTGGCGGCGGTGGCTATGAGCACAAGACGTCCGAAGCGTTCCGGCTCTTCCACTGCCCATTCAAGGGCTTGAAAACCACCTACCGAACTGCCGATGAGTGCACCGACGTGGCGGATGCCGAGATAGTCGGCAAGCAGTGAGTGGGCGCGGGCCCAGTCGCGCACTGTCAATGAGGGAAAAGAGTCGTAGTACGGTTGGCCTGTAGCCGGGTCGGTGCTTGTCGGTCCCGTAGAACCGTAGCACGAACCGATGATATTGGCGCATACCGTGAAATGCTTCTGAGGATCGAGGAATCCGTCGGGTACAACTGTGCCGGGCCACCAGTCGGCGACGTCGCTGTTGGCCGTCAGCGCATGGCATACCCACACGGCATTGTCGGCCGTTGCATCGTAGTGCCCGAAAGTATGGTAAGCAATCTGCAGACCGCGGAGCACCGCGCCGCTTTCGAGCACGAAATCGCCCTCATAGCTAAAAATATGTGCCTTATTCTCTGAAATATCCATATAATTTCGTCCTTTGTGGGGCGTTTTGTTGTCAGCCGGTCAGTCGAGGCGGATGGTGGTGGCGGCGACGGGTTCGCCCATGAACTGCGAGGCAAGGGGGGTGAATTTTTCGGCCGATTCGGTGGTGAGGTAACGCACTGTGCCGTGGCGGCTTATGCGGGTGTCCATGTCGGGGTGACGGTGCAGGTAGTCGAGCAGTGAGTCGGCCACGATGCGGCCTTGAGTGAGCACACGCACTCCTGCGGGGAGGTATTTCTTTATTTTGTCGAGCAGCAGTGGGTAGTGTGTGCAGCCGAGAATGAGGGTGCTGATGTCGGGGTGTGCGCCGAAGAGAGCGTCGATGTCTTTTTTGACGAAGTAGTCGGCTCCGTCGCCGTCTGCTTCGCCGTATTCCACAAGCGGCACCCACATAGGGCAGGCATGGGAGTGTATTTCCGTGCCTGGCGACAGTTTGGCGATTTCAATGTCGTATGAGCCGGAGGCTACGGTGCCTGGTGTGCCGAAAAGACCCACCGACCGCGAGCCGGCGACAGCCTCGACTGTGGGGCGTATCACTCCGAGCACACGCCGCGTGGGGTCGATGTCGGCGAGGTCGCGCTGCTGAATGCTGCGCAGCGCCTTGGCCGAGGCGGTGTTGCAGGCCAGAATTACGAGCGGGCATCCTTGCGCGAATAGATGCTTCACAGCCTGAAGGGTGAAACGGTAGACGAGTTCGAATGAGCGAGGGCCGTAGGGCGCGCGGGCGTTGTCGCCAAGATACAGAAAATCTGCACCGGGCAAAGCCCGGCGCAGATCGCGAAGTATTGTAAGTCCTCCGAATCCGGAGTCGAAAACGCCTATCGGAGTCATCGGTAGCGGAGGAATGTGTTTAAAGTTTGGCTTTAATCGCGGCAGTTTCGGCTTCGTAGCCGGGTTTCTCGAGGAGTGCGAACATGTTCTTCTTGTAGGCTTCGACACCGGGCTGGTTGAAGGGGTTGACGCCAAGGATGTAGCCGCTGATTCCGCAAGCAGCCTCGAAGAAGTAGATGAGCGAGCCGAGGGCTTCGGCGTTGACAGCCGGAATGACTACTCGGAGGTTGGGCACTCCGCCATCGATGTGGGCGATTCGTGTGCCGAGTTCGGCCATTTTGTTCACTTCGTCGATTCGTTTGCCGGCGATGTAGTTGAGACCGTCGAGGTTTGCCTCATCGAAGGGTATGCGCACTTCGTTGTCGGCGGCGGCAACGGAGATTACGGTTTCAAAGATGATGCGTTCGCCGTCCTGAATCCACTGGCCCATCGAGTGAAGGTCGGTGGTGTTGTCGACAGCGGCGGGGAAAATGCCCTTGTGGTCCTTGCCCTCGCTTTCGCCGTAGAGCTGTTTCCACCATTCGTTGAAGAAGTGGAGCTTGGGGTTGTAATTCACAAGGATTTCAATCTTTTTGCCCGAGCGATAGAGGGCGTTGCGGTAGAGGGCATAGGTCATTGCCGAGGTATCGGTGCCGGCGAGAGTGCCTTTCTCCATCTGGCGTGCGCCTTCCACGAGGGCGTGAATGTCGAAACCGGCCACTGCGATAGGAAGCAGACCCACGGGCGTGAGAACCGAGAAACGGCCGCCAACATTGTCTTCGATTACGTATGTCTTGTAGCCTTCGGTGTTGGCGAGGGTGCGGAGGGCACCGCGGTGAGCGTCGGTGACGGCCACGATGCGCTTGTTGGCCTCTTCACGACCGAGCTCGGCTTCGAGCTGCTCGCGGAGAATGCGGAAGGCGATGGCGGGCTCTGTGGTAGTACCTGATTTGGAGATGACGATGATGCCGAATTTTTTGCCTTTGAGGTAGGCCTGGAGCTCGGCCATATAATCTTCGCCTATATTTTGGCCGGCAAAGAGAACCTTGGTGTTGCCTGTGTTCTGATAAGCGTCGAAAGCGCCCGAGAGGGCCTCGATGACGGCCTTTGCACCGAGGTAGCTGCCGCCGATACCAATGGCTACGACTACTTCGCAGAGGTCGCGCAGACGGGCTGCGGTTGCGTTGATATCGTCGAGAAGTTCGGCGCTTGTTTCGGTGGGCAGCTTGACCCAGCCGAGGAAGTCATTGCCAAGGCCTGTGCCGTCGGTAAGTTTTTCGAGGGCGGCTTTGCCGTCGGGTTTGAGGGCTTCGAGGCCGCTGGCGCTTACAAACGACTCAGCGCCTGTCACATTTACTTGAATCTTACTCATATTTGTTGGTATGTTTTCTTTCTGACTACAAAAGTACCAAATATTTTTGAAACGACGGCTCAACCGACTGCTAAAATTCGTACAAATGAAGGAATCTGTACACGGGTTTATTGACTATGTTGATGAAACTTTGTAATTTTGTGGCTGCTATGGAACTCCGATTTGAAAATGCTATAAAAGAGGCCGCTCCCGGTCTGCGTGTCATGAGTGTGGAGGCCGATGTGACTAATGGCTCGACCGGCGATGCCCTGTGGGATGAGATTTGCCGGTGTG
This sequence comes from uncultured Porphyromonadaceae bacterium, assembly GCA_902462525.1. Classification (GTDB taxonomy): domain Bacteria; phylum Bacteroidota; class Bacteroidia; order Bacteroidales; family Muribaculaceae; genus CAG-873. Next base: position 19,742 of record CABQCA010000002.1, read on the forward strand.
CCGCCGACATCAAGGCCCGGATACCGATGGAGCTGGTGCGTCATCGGCCGGCCATCGATGCCACGCGGTCGGCTTATAAGGCGCTCGGCAAGGATCCGAACCGCTACCGCCCCAGTGCCGAGGCTCTGTGCCGCCGTGCTGTCAGGGGTATGGATTTATACCGCACATTTGCTGTGATCGATCTTATCAATCTTCTGTCGATGGTAAGCGGTCATTCGATAGGCGGCTTCGATGCCGACAAAATCGAGGGCGGCTGCCTCACTCTCGGTGTTGGCCGGGCCGGCGAGCCCTACGAAGCTATAGGGCGCGGACTGCTGAACATCGAGGGCCTGCCTGTGTACCGCGATACGGTCGGCGGTGTCGGCACTCCGACCTCCGACAACGAAAGGACGAAACTCTCGCCCGATACGCGGCGTCTGGTGATGACGGTGAACATGTACGGCGAATCAGAGATGAGCGAGGCCGATGTCGAGGCAATGACACGGAGGCTGCTCGGCGATTATGCCGGCGCGCGAAATATTACTGTAACTTACTGGAACGTATGAAAGTACTTACCATCTATCCGGGTTCCGTGAATCAGCGGCACATCGACGAGGCCGTTGAGGCTCTGCGCCGCGGCGAGATAATAATCTATCCTACGGACACGTTCTATGCCCTTGGCGCCGATGCTCTCAATAATAAGGCCGTCGAGTGTTTGTGCCGCATTAAAGGTCTCAATCCCGACAAAAATCTGCTGTCGGTGGTATGCTCCGATTTTTCGCAGGCTGCAGAATATGCGCGTATCGACAACCGCGCCTTCCGCCTAATGAAAGATAATCTGCCCGGGCCGTTTACTTTTGTTCTGCCGGCGTCGAATTCGCTTCCGAAAGTCTTTAAAGGACGTCGCAGCGTGGGCGTGCGTGTGCCTGACAATGTCATTTCGCGCGCTATAGCCGAAACGCTCGGACATCCGGTTCTGACGTCGTCGGTTCCGATGGGAGAGGGCGATGATGCTGCCGATGAAGTTGCCGATCCGCGGGCTTTAGGGCTGCGCTACTCCGGCGTCGATTCCATAAGCATAGTTATTGACGGCGGTGAGGGTGCTGTCATGGGAAGCACCGTGGTCAACTGTCTTGACAGTTCGGCGCCCGCAGTGGTACGTCAGGGGCTTGGCGAAATCACTCTGTGACACATTCGGCTCTGGTTGCTACCTGCGACGGATCGAGCATCAGTTCGTAGATCTGCCGTGTGTCGTCGGCATTGAGCTTGTAGTAGTTGCCTATGGTTTCTCCTTTGTTTTCGTGGAGTTTGCGCACCATGGTGTCGATATCGGGGTCCTCGATTCCGAGGCCTTTAAATGTAGAGGGCATGCGCAGCACGGCGCTGAGATAGGCTTTGAACGATGCCGCCGTTTCGATTGCCGCCGAGCGGTCGTCCGATACTTCGACTTTGAATATCCGGCGCCCTAACTGTGCGACTTTCGATGGTTTATGGTGAGCCATGAAGGCCATCCATGCCGGCATGACCACAGCCAGGCCTGCGCCGTGTGCCACATCGGGATAGAGGGCGCTGATTTCGTGCTCGAGGGCGTGCGAACTCCAGTCTTCACGGCGTCCGCAGCCTATGATGCCGTTGTGAGCCAGAGTTGCGCCCCATTCTATGTTGGCGCGGCTCTGATAGTCCGACGGGTCGGCCATGGCTTTGGGAGCTTCGGTCATAAGAGCCATGAGAAGACCTTCGCACAGCCGGTCGGAAATTTCGACTCGAGAAGTGTTCGAGAAATAGCGCTCGAGAATATGTGCCATCATGTCGGTGACTCCTATGGCGGTGCTTCTTGCCGATAGGCTTACTGTCATCTCGGGATTCATGATGGCGAAACGCGGTTTAAGTATGCTGTCGGTACGCAGGCTTATCTTGCGACGGTCCTCCGAGCGTGTGATCACACTGTTGCCCGACCCTTCGCTTCCCGATCCCGGAATTGTGAGTACGACGCCTACGGGGAGCGCTTCCTCGACCTGTGCCTTTCCGGCGTAAAAATCCCAGAAATCACCTTTGTAGGACACTCCGGCGGCAATGGCTTTTGCGGTGTCGATGACCGAGCCGCCGCCTACGGCGAGTACTCCGTCGATTTTCTTCGCACGTGCAAGCTTGATGCCTTCGTACACCAGAGCGTCGGTGGGGTTCGGCTCTACGCCGCCCAGCTCTATGTGCTCTATGCCCATGGTGTTGAGCGAATTGCATACGCGGTCGATGAGGCCGTTTGTTTTGGCATATTTCCTGCCGTAGACAATAAGCACTTTTGTGGCGCCGGTGAGGAATGTGAGCATTCCTACTTTTTCTTCGGCGCCGCGTCCGAATTCATAGAGGGTGGGGGAGTAGTACGAAAAGTTATCCATAATGCGGTGAAGGGAGGATCAGAAATTTGTCATTATAACACCCCGGCGGTCTTATTGTTCAGTGCCGTGGCGCACTTCAAGAATCCGGACTGGCTGCGGGGCTGTGTCGGTGGTGCGTTCGCCGTCGCCTTGCGAGGCAGCCTGCACGTATATGTCGAGCTGGTGGAGGCAGTTCCACCGTTCAGTGTCAAGGCTGGGTTCCCATGCATCGACAGGGTAATCGGTCAGATCGGTCACGGTCCATTCTTTTGCCGGTGATGGGCGGTAAGCCATGCTCACCCGGCTGCCCCGCTCGGCGTCGCGGAAGATGAAGAACACTTCATCGCCGTCGGCCACTACCTGCGGACGCGATATCGGTATCATTTTCGTGCCGCCGCCCGAGAGCGAGAACGGCTGTGTGCGCCGGCCGACGGTACTCATGTTCCATTGCTTGCCGTCGTGGCTCACAAGACGGTACTGCGGCACTGAGTCGCCTTGTTCGCGCCAGTATGTGGCGATAAGGGGGTGTCCGTCGCTGTCGGCGGTCATCGATGTCTGGTTGATTAGTTCGGAGTTCTGAGGCACAGGCCATGCTATTTCGGCTGAATCAGCTACGATGGGCAGGGTGTAGGGACGCCCGTCGCTGCGCTCCCATGTGCGGCCACCGTCGTGCGAACGGGCGTAGCAGAGGTCGTGGTTGGTTTCCACGAGCCATGTTTCGCGCCACACCCACGAAAGGTGGAGGGTGCCCTGCCGGTCGGCGGTCATCTGCCAGTAGGCGTTGCGGTCGCCCTGGCCGTCGAGCAGCGACGTGTGGACACGGCTCCAGCGACGTGTGGCGGTGTCGTAGCGGTTGAGCACCATGTTTCCGCCGCCCGAGAAGCCGGAGCGGTAGGCGAACATCATGGTGCCGTCGGGGAGGGTATGGAATTCGGGATATGTCACGTCGGCTTCGTTTTCGCCTGTCATGGGTTCGAGCGGCCCGAGAGTGAGGCTGCCGGGTGCTACGGAGCGTGCGTAGTGCAGCGAGTCGCCGTGGTGGTCGAAAGCCGCGTGGAGGTAGCCGTCGCCGTCGATGCCTATTGAAATCACATTATGCCCGTCGGCCACATTGCCGCGGTACTGAGAGCGGCTTGTGGTCCAATAGTCGCTGCCGTGTGCGCGGCGGGCAAGTGTCACATACCCGTCGGGGTCGTAAAAAGCGACGTATTGCACGGAATCGTGGCTGACTACGGAGTTCTTGCGGAATACGGCCGTGTTGACCGATGTGGCACTGTAGCCGGGCATTATTTCCGATGTATGAGTCGAAAATGCCGTAACTGTTTCGCTTACGCCGCATGCAGTGAGCATCAGTGGGGCAATATGTATTATTAAATAATGTGGGAAATGTAATTTCATGGCAGCAGACAGGGTTGATTGGTAAATACCTAAAGGTTGCGATACAAAGATACACAAAAAAGCCGGCTCCTGAAAGAGTCGGCTTCTAATATTTTCCGATGTCCGGTGAGACCTTGCGCAGTGGCCGCGCCGGACAACTGTGCGGATATTTATTTTTTCTTGCGCACGCTGTAGCGGCTCATGAACTTATCGACACGACCGGCGGTGTCGACGAGTTTCTGTTTGCCGGTGAAGAAGGGGTGCGAGGCGCTGGTGATTTCAAGCTTGACCAAAGGATAGGTAACGCCATCGATTTCGATAGTCTCGCGGGTGGCTACTGTCGAGCGGGTGATGAAAGTCTCGTCGTTCGACATGTCTTTGAACACCACTTCGCGGTAGTTCGAGGGATGAATGTCTTTTTTCATTGTTGTTATCTCTTTAATACGTATTAATCAGATGTTTGAAACGGCGATGGTAGGTCGCCTTCTCGTAATGGCCTGCAAATGTACGAACTTTTTCTCAAACAGCAAAATATTTGTTCTCTGTCAGATAAAAATTAACAAAAAGTATTGTGGTGTAAGAAAAAAGTCGTACCTTTGCGGCACCGATTATGTCCAACAATAATACCGACAGTCGCGCCTCACGCTTTTGGCCAAGCGGGAATCTACGCGGCGGTCAAATTATGTAATTATTAATCAAGAAATTAACTGTGGATACCATTAGCTATCGCACCGAATTCCCTAACGCTCAGCAGGTAGAGCACCAGTGGGTGGTAATCGACGCCACCGATCAGGTTCTCGGCCGTCTCTGCGCCAAAGTCGCCAAATTGCTTCGCGGCAAATACAAACCCAGCTACTCCCCCAATGTGGAGTGCGGCGACAATGTAATCATCATCAACGCCGACAAGGTGGTTCTTACCGGCAAAAAGATGACCGACCGTATTTACCTCAACTACACCGGCTATCCCGGCGGCCAGCGTGAAGTCACTCCTGAAGTGCTCATGCGCAAATCGCTCCGCCAGCACAATCAGGACAAAGGCATGCACCCCCTGTTCATGCGTGTGATGAAAGGTATGCTCCCCAAAAACCGTCTTGGCCGTCGCCTCATCGAGAATCTGCACGTGTACAACGGTCCCGAGCATCCCCACGCACCCCAGAACCCCACCGTTATCGACATTAACAAACTGAAATAATCGCTGATATGGAAACAGTAAATGCAGTAGGCCGCCGCAAAGCCGCCGTTGCCCGCGTTATCGTTAAAGAAGGTACCGGCGTTATCACCATCAACAAACGCCCTCTCGACGTGTACTTCCCTTCTTCGATTCTTCAGTACATCGTTAAGCAGCCCCTCAATACTCTTGAAGTCGCCGACAAATACGACATCAATGTCAACCTCGACGGCGGCGGCTACAAAGGACAGGCCGAAGCCCTTCGTCTGGGTATTGCCCGCGCTCTGGTGAAAATCAACCCCGACGACAAGTCGGTTCTCCGCAAGCATGGCTTCATGACCCGCGACCCGCGCGCCGTAGAACGCAAAAAGCCCGGTCAGCCCAAGGCTCGCAAGCGCTTCCAGTTCTCCAAGCGTTAATCGCCCGAATATTTTTTACCCGCCCGGAGGCCACAACGCCGGGCATAATAAGTGTTTAGTATCTAAACTGCGGCGATGGACCTGCGTTCCCTACCCCGCGGTTGCATAATCAAAGAACGTAAACAAACAAAAAAGACAAATGGCTAATCCCACATTTGAACAGCTCCTTGAAGCCGGTTGCCACTTCGGCCACCTCAAACGCAAATGGAACCCTGCGATGGCTCCCTACATTTTCATGGAGCGTAACGGTATCCACATAATCGACCTTTATAAGACCGAGGCCAAGCTCGCCGAAGCTGCCAACGTACTCCGCGGCATGGCAAAGAGTGGTAAGAAGGTTCTCTTCGTTGCCACCAAGAAGCAGGCCAAGCAGGTAATCGCCGATCTCGCTTCGAGCATCGGCATGCCCTACGTGATCGAACGCTGGCCCGGCGGCATGCTCACCAACTTCCCCACCATCCGCAAGGCTGTCCGCAAGATGGCTGCTATCGACAAGATGAGCAAGGACGGTACATTCGACAACCTTTCCAAGCGTGAACGTCTTCAGATTTCGCGTCAGCGTGCCAAACTCGAGAAGACTCTCGGCTCTATCGCCGACCTCAACCGTCTTCCCTCGGCACTCTTCGTTGTCGACGTTATGAAAGAGCACATCGCCGTTGCCGAAGCAAACCGCCTCGGTATCCCCGTGTTCGCTATGGTCGACACCAACTCCGATCCCAACCTCGTTGACTATGTTATTCCTGCCAACGACGACGCTTCCAAGAGCATCGAGCTTATCGCAGGCACTCTCGTTGCCGCTATGGCCGAAGGTCTGGAGGAACGCAAGGCTGAGAAACTCGACAACGAAGCCGCCGAAGCTCAGGCCGAAGCTGCTGCTCCCCGCCGCGAACGCCGTCGTGTACGTCGCGACGAAGCCAAAGCCGAGACAGAAGTAGCCGAAGAAGCTCCCGCTGCCGAAGAAGCCGCTGAAGAAAAAGGCGAATAATTGAATTTTCACAGGGGGCCCGGGAACCGAAGCGTCTTTCCGGGGACCCCTTTTTAATGTTTAATACAATAAATACTACTGATATATGGCAGTAACACTGGCAGAAATCACCAAGCTCCGCGCTCTCACCGGCGCCGGCATGATGGACTGCAAAAAAGCCCTTACCGAGACCAACGGCGACATGGATGCCGCCGTCGAAGTGCTCCGCAAAAAAGGTCAGGCTATCGCCGCCAAGCGCGAAGACCGTCAGGCTTCCGAAGGCTGCGTGCTCGCTAAGAACGAAGGCGATTTCGCCGCTATCGTAGCTCTTTGCTGCGAAACTGACTTCGTGGCCAAGAACGCAAGCTTCGTAGCCCTCACACAGACTATTCTCGACGCAGCTATCGCAAACCGCATCGAAAGCCTCGAGGCCCTCAAGGAAATGGCTATAGAAGGCCGCACCGTAGCCGAACACATCACCGACGAAACTGCAAAAACGGGCGAGAAAATCGAGCTCGGCCGCTACGAATACCTCGTGGCTCCCTCCACAACTTCCTACAATCACCTCGGCAATCACCTGTCGACTATCTGTGGCTTCAACCTCGAAGGCGTTGACTACCAGGTCGGCCGCGATGTGGCCATGCAGGTTGCATCGATGAACCCCGTTGCCATCGACCGCGACAGCGTGGCTGAAGAAGTGAAAGCCACCGAACTTCACGTTGCCATTGAGAAGACCAAGGAAGAGCAGGTGAAGAAAGCTGTTGAAGCAGCTCTGAAGAAAGCCGGCATCAATCCCAACCTCGTCGACAGCGAAGACCACATCAGCAGCAATATCGCCAAAGGCTGGCTTACAGAAGACGAAGCTGCCAAGGCGCGCGAAATCATCGCCGCCACTTCGGCTGCAAAAGCAGCTAACCTTCCCGAGCAGATGATTCAGAACATTGCCAACGGCCGTCTGAACAAGTTCTTCAAAGAAAACTGCCTTATGGAGCAGGAATTCGTGAAGGACGGCAATCTCACTATCGGTCAGTATCTCGAGCAGTCACAGAAGGGTCTTGTTGCAGTAAGCTTCAAGCGAGTAAACCTCAATCAGGACTAATTCAATATTCTCTATAATCAAAGAGAGGATGGCAACATGTTGCCATCCTCTCTTTTTATTTATGAATGTGTCGCGGAGTTACAGATGAATAATGTAATCTATGAACGCTGTTCAATCTCGTAATGCAGGTAACAGGAGCCTGAGGTTTTAATGTTTTATTTCGCTTCAGGACGGATGAGGCGCACATGGAATATGCCGCCGGCGGTGTTTCCGGGTTCGCCTGCAAATTTTACAGTCACAAAATCCTTGTCTTTGATAAGTTCGGCCGGTATGTGATACTCTTCTTCAACAAACTCGTTGCGGTTCCATTTTCCGGCTGTGTTTTCAGAGGCCAGTATATTATCGTCGATAAGAATATTGAAGCGCCGTTGGCCTGACTCATTGCCCCAGAAGCGCAGGCGCAGCGCGAGATCGGAGGCGCCGTCGGTTTTCATCCGGTAGGAGAAATAGCCGCCGTTGGAAGCGTCGCGCCACGGTTCTCCGTTGAAGTTGCCCGATGCCGACGAACGCGAATCCATGAAATGGTCGGCTTCGGGCTGCTGCTCGCCGGTGTTGACCGCATCGACAGTACGGCGGTCGAGAGCAAGGCGCAATTCCTCGTCGCGTCGAGCGTTTGCCTGATATTTCTTGTATTCCTTAGGTGTCATCGACAGCCAGTACATCATATAGCGAGAGTCATGAATGCCAAAGAATGGTTCGAGAACCAGGCCGGCATATTTTCCGTCAAACAGTCCGGGTACGGTAAAAGTCATCTTTTGTCCGTCGACCGGTTTCATGGCGTTGAGCTTTTTAACGATATCCTTGCGGTCGCCTATCAGAAGCGGCGTGTCGAATACCGATACGAGCGGTCCTCCGGCGATGTGGCCCCATCGGCTGTCGTCGGCGACAAGACCTGTGAGAGGCGCTCCGTTGTCGTAGCGGGCGGCCATTACGACCGGACCGCGGAGTATACTCACATATTCAGGCAGATAATTCAGTTCTTCAAGCTTTACCTTCATCGGCATTTCCATCTCCACGACATCGCCGTTGTTCCATTCGCGGTCGAGGGTTATGTATGACGACGGTGTTGAATGTGTGCTGATTTTTTTTCCGTTTACCTTTACGGTCACTGCGTCGCACCAGTCTGGATGGCGCAGCTGAAGACTTAACCGCTCGGGCTTGTCCATCGTAAGTTCGAGGCGTGTGTTGCCTTCGGCCGGATATTCTGTAGTCTGGGTCACTTTCACTCCTTTTTCTTGCCAGTCGAGCACGGAGGGAATGAAGAGATTGATCTGCAGCGAATCACTTCCGGTATGGGTGTAGATAAACTGGCCATATTTGCCATGATTCTCCATGCCTGTGCCCACACAGCACCACATGGCGCAATTGGGCTGTGAATATACTCTGTAGTGGCCGGGCCGGGCCGAGGTGAAATAGACGTAGCCGCCGTGTGCGGGGTGCTGCGTGGATAGTATGTGATTGTACAGGGCACGCTCGTAGAAGTCGGCATAGCGGGCCTTATGGTCCATGCGGAACAGGCCCTCGGTGAGCTTTAGCATGTTGTTTGTGTTGCACGACTCGGGGCCTTCGCGGTCGTCCACGTAGCTTTTGGCGTCGGCCGCCGAAGCAAAATGTTCGCGCCTGCTGTTGCCGCCGATCGAGAGCGAACGGTTGTTCACGACAGTTTCCCAAAAGAATTCAGCCGCTTTCGCATAGTCGTCGTCGCCGGATAGCTCGGCCACACGCTGGTAGCCTATCACTTTAGGAACCTGAGTATTGGCATGGCGGTTGTCGAGATTGTCGATACCGTCGCGCATGTCGTCGAAGAGCTGATGATGTGTGAATCGACGGGCTGCATCGAGATAGCGGCTGTCGCCTGTCATGGCATATGCGTCGGCGTATACTTCGTTCATGCCTCCGAACTCATTGTCGAGCATCGATTCCATCTGTCGGTCGTCGAGAGCGCCGATTACTCCGAGTCCCCAGTCGCATATGCCGAGAAACAGGTTGCGTGCGACCTGAGAACCGGTGTATATCCAGCAGTCGCGAAGACCGGCATACATCTTATGCACATTGTACCATGGAACCCACCAGTCCCATATTCGGCCGGCATTTCCTTTTCTGAGTTCGTTCCACAGTTCATCGCCCCCCGGCACTCCGCCGACATAACCGTCGCCCCGGGCCACGGCGCACATCGACAGCTGGCTCAGCATATAGTCCATGCGGCGTTTTAGCTCAGGGTTGCCCGTGGCTGCATAGTGAATGGCGAGAGCCGAGAGGTAATGGCCTCCGATATGTCCGTCCAGGCCGTCCCAGTTGCCGAAACTTTCGCCTTTCGGTTCGAGCCCCGCCGCTTTCATATAGGGAGCAAGCAGGCGGTCGGTGTCGTAACTGAGAAGTGTCTCCACATTAAGGTCGCGCGCATGGCTGAAGGGGCTTTCGAGAAGCTGCACCTCCGACAGCGCAAATTCATTGTCGTAGAGCCTTGTCTGTGCGGATGTCACTGACGGGATGCACAGCATGGCTAACGGTAGTAGAAAATAAGGTTTCATTTTTAATTAAGACTATGATAATTTGGTTATGACAGGCCGGCAAGAAGCCGCCGCAGACCTTCGATGAGGCGTGCGCGCGGACAGGCGAGATTGATTCGGACGAAGCCTTCGCCTCCGGGGCCGTAGTCGGTGCCGGAACTGACCTTGACTTTAAACCGCTCTTCGAGGCGACGGCAAAGTTCGTCGACAGGTGTTTCGGTCGAACTTACGTCGAGCCAAAGCAGGTAGGTTCCTTCAAGGGGCGTTATGGAGAATTTGTCACCGATTATTTCCCGTGCCGTAAGGTAGTTGTTCCACAGGTAGGCGCGCAGTTCGTCGAGCCACGCACTGCTTTCGGTGTACGCGGCAATTGTGGCGGCGACGCCGAAGGGATTGACGTCGCATACCTCGTTGTCGTTGATTGCACGGTCGATTCTGGCCCTTACTGTAGCGTCGGTGGCCACGATATTGGCAATCTGCAGCCCGGCGATGTTAAATGCTTTGCTGGGCGATACGCATATGGCCGCCGAGTTCTGAAACTCGGCTCCGACGGTACCGTAGGGTGTGTAGGGACGGACTCCGTAGGTGAGTTCGCAGTGAATTTCGTCGGCTATGACGAATACATTGTTTTCAAGGCATATCTCTGCCACTCTCTGCAGTTCTCCGGCAGTCCATACACGGCCTGTGGGGTTGTGGGGATTGCATAGGATGAGCAGAGTGGCAGAGGGGTCGGCGGCTTTTTCGGCGAGGTCGTCGTAGTCGATGGTATAGCGTCCTTCGGCATCGCGGAGCAGGCGGTTTTCGCTTAGTATGCAGCCGTTGTTGCGGATCGAGGAGTAGAAGCAGTTGTAGGCCGGGGTTTGGAGTATGACTTTTTCGCCGGGGTGTGTCATGGCCTTGATGATGGCCGACACAGCCGGCACAACGCCCGAAGTATAGATCACGCTGTCGGCATCGAAACGCCACCCGTGGCGCTTCGAGAACCAGTCGATGCAAGCGCGGTAGTACTCGGGAGGCACCTTCGTGTAGCCGAACACACCGTGGGCTACGCGCTGCTGCAGTGCCCCGGTGATGGCGGGAGCGGTGCGGAAGTCCATGTCGGCCACCCACATGGGTATTACCTCGGGGTATTCTGGGGTGTCCCATTTGTAGGAAGCTGTGCCGCGGCGGTCGGGAGCGTTGTCAAAATCGAAGGCGTTCATCTTACAATAATGCGGCAGTCGGCAGGTGCGAGAATATGTTCGTCAATTATTATTTCGCCTATTGAGTCGGCTATGATGGAGCCCGAGCACGGGTTCTTGACCGAGGTGATTGCTCCCCGAATGTCGGCGCGCAGTTCGCTGTCCTCGAAAGCGAGGTCACAGTCGGCGTCGAAAGTGCAGTTTTCGAGAATCAGACCTTTCGCATAGCACAGCGGCTGAGTTCCCGATATATGGCAGTTCACCAGCCGCAGATTGCGTGAGTGCCAGCCGAGGTATTCGCCGTGCAGTTCGGAGTCGATCACTGTCACGTTGTCGGTTTCCCAGAAAGCGTCTTTCGAATCGATGCGGGCGTTGCGGATAGTGACATTGCGGCAGTACTGGAAAGAGTAGTTGCCCTGCTGGCGGTAGTCGGCGATGTCTATTTCGGCGCTGTGCATGAACAGATAGTCGGCTTTTGCCACCTCCACGTTGCGAAGTTTTACATCGGTACAGTGCCAGAAGGTTTCTTCAGCATCGGGAATCTTAACATTGTCGAGGTCGATGCCCTTCATTTCGCGGAACATCTTGGGCGCTTCTACCATGGTGTCGCGCATGACGCAATTGCTTGAGTACCATAGAGCCGCACGGGCGCCGGGAGTGAAGAGGCATTTTTCGACACGGAAGCCTTCGGTGCGCCAGAACGGGTATTTGCCTTCGAAACGGCAGCCGACGGCCTCGATATTGCGTGTGCATTTGAGAGCCGATTCGCCGGCGTGAACGGTTACGTTTTCGAGCCGGAGGTCATGGGCCGCAAAGAGCGGACGCTCGCCGACGAATTCCTGATTGCTTATTGTTTCCATAGGTTGTAAAAATGCCGGCTCGACTGGAACCGGCATCGTTTATGAGTTGGTTATGTATTTATCTTAGTTTGATTTTCTGGCCGATGCTGAGCTTCGAAGTAGTCTTGAGGCCGTTCAGACGGCAAAGTTTTGCCACTGTTGTGCCGTTTCGCGATGCTATCTTGCTGAGCGAGTCGCCTTTGCGCACGCGGTAGGTCGACGAGCCGGCGCCGGTATTGGAGCCGGTGTTGCGCACATACGGTTTGTTGGGGTGATCTTTCAGATACTGCTTGGCGTACTCGCTGTTTGCCGACGGCGAGAAGTTGCGGGCGTTCTGATAGGTCGACTTCGAGAAAGTGTAAGTGTCGGTGTGGGTGGTCTGGTTCGCAAAGTCGAAGATGGCGCAGGGGTTGATGGCATAGCCCATGTAGCGTGTCTCGAAGTGCAGGTGCGGGCCTGTCGAACGGCCTGTGTTGCCGCCGAGCGCTATGGGCTGGCCGGCTTTCACGTACTGGTCGGGCTCTACGAGCCATTCCGAAAGGTGACCGTAGACCGTTTCGAGCTGATTACTGTGGCGGATGACGATGTACATGCCGTAGCCTTTGCGGCGACCCTGATTGCGGACAATGCGCACTTTGCCGTCGAAAGCCGCGCGGACGGTGTCGCCGATGTTGAGCTTGAGGTCAACGCCTTTGTGCATGCGGCGGAAGCGTTTGCGGTAGCCGTATGGCGAGGTTATGTAGCCGGGATGTGGCATGGCGAAGTTGGTGACGTCGATTACGGCGCTGTTGGGCACGTCGGCGGCATTGTAGCAGTTCACGGCCTGGCTGTCCCAGCCCTCGGTGTAGATGTCGAGTTCGGGCTCTTCTTCTTCCGAGAAGAGCTCTTCGAGATATTTCGATGTGTTTTCTACTGAAATGCCGGCGTTGCCCTGGTTTGCCAGCAGGTTGTTGTGATTGGCAAGGTGCGAGGCGGGCAGACGGTATTCCAGATCTTCGGCCGAAAGGCCGAAGGCGCAGAGCATGGCTGCTGCGGCGGTTATTATGGTCTTGTTAAGGCAGGAGAGCATTGTATGCTGAGATATATGTTTTATGGTTGGTTTAGCGCTCATCGGGAGCGTAGATAGATGCGATGGTGGGAAGGGTGTAGTCGAAGATTTCTTCGGGTTTGAAGAAACGGTTGATTTCGATCACTGCGTTCTCGGGGCTGTCAGATGCGTGGACTATGTTTTCCTGACCGCTCATGCCGAAGTCGCCGCGGATTGTGCCGGGGGCGGCGGCGCGGCAGTTGGTGGCGCCGACCATGGAGCGGACCACGCTCACGGCGTCCTTGCCGCGGAGCACCATCACGATAACGGGCGTTGCCATCATCGATTTGAGCAGGGTGGGGAAGAATGGACGCTCTACAAGGTGTGCGTAGTGCTCGCGGAGAATTTCCTCGGTGAGCTGCATCATCTTGATGCCGGTTATCTGCAGGCCTTTGCGCTGGAAGCGCATCAGCACGTCGCCTACGAGGCTGCGTGATATAGTCGAAGGTTTGAGGATTATGAATGTCTGCTCCATAAGGGCGTTAAGTTTCTTTAAATATTGGTTTTTCTAACCCTCAAAGATAACAATTTTTTGTCTCTTTTGAAAGAACCGTGCCTTTAAAAATAATTAAGAGGCAGACCGAAACTTTGGTTTTGGCCTGTAACTGACGGATATTCAGGGCGATTCCTCGAAATATGTTTTAAAACATATTTTGAGGAATCGCTGCTGTAATATTGTTGTCAGGCTTCAGTCGGTAGTTAAAAATTGTTGCTGCTCATGGGGCTGTTTCCTGCGTGGCCGGGCATTTATCATTCCCGATTGAATACAATGTGACAGTCGGCTTCAAGGACCCGTTTGGAGAATTTCCTTTCAGGCTTTCCGCCTTTGAATTGCTCGATGGCATAATCTGTTGTATGTTCGAGAATCAGAGGAAACGTTAAATGAAATGTCAGTTCGTCGTATTGTTCCGCGGGTTTGTCTACAGGCTGAATAAAATACATATCACTTATCCAACTTTTGTCGCTGAAGTATTCATTAAATGTCCGAGGTAATTTATCGCCGAACCGGTACAAGAATCCCGGTTTTTCAATGCCCTGTGGAATGCAGCGGATACGTCTATTTACATCATCGCGGACTTGAAAATGGTTGCTTAGGTCGGAACCGGCCTCGAGGCCGAAGAGCTTTTTGTCGCAAGTTATTTTTGGAGCTTCATCGACATAGGCAAAATAAAACCATGAGTATATCTCTGCTTCTGTGGCGGTATTATTTGATTCGAACTTTTCCGAATCTTTTTTTTATGTACAACCATTTATTCCATTCGTATTTGATAGCTCGTCGAATTACTTCCTCAAAATTTTCCCTCTGCCCGTTTGCGGCGATGTAATCGGTCACAAAGTCCTGTTGGAAATACATCATGAAAGCTAAATCCTCATAGCTGTCAATTGCGTAGGTATGGCTTACTTTGCCTTCCTTCGATAATGTCTCATTTTCCGGAACCTTATGTATGGTTAAATTTACACTATTGAGCAAGGAGCCGTCTTTGGATATGTATGTCCATTCCCCGAACTTGAGCATGTCATCTACCGGCGGTTCATCGGTGTCGTCATTTCCGCACGATGTGGCCATGCACACCAATATAATCATAAGTGCGCGAACGAAAATATATTGATATTTCTTCATCTTATATTATTTAATTTATTGGTTTTCGCTTACTTCAAAATCACATATCATGCATCTGCCAATTTTCCAATTATATATCGGAGCATAAGAACTTATCCAATCGCCGGTTAAAGTAAACCACTCTATCGATTTATACGTTTTTAAGAATCTCTAATTCCAGTCGAACAATAGGTAGAACTCGGTTTCGAACTCTTTTTCCTCATATACATTTAAGAGTTCGTTACCTGCTTTTTGATTCTTAAGGCGATTAACAGTATTTTCGCAAAGTACAGGCATTTTTATTTTGAAAATCAGCTTTTCGTACTTTTCAGTTGGAATGTCTTCGAACAGAAGATTATACTCACGCATAAGCCAGTCGCCTTTCGCAAAATATTCCGGCATATTTAATGGTGATTCGATTTCTCCGTATCTATATCTTAATCTCGGTTCGTCAATTCCGTTGGCAATACAATTTTTATATATAAGTACTTTAAAATGATTGCTCAAGTTGGTTCCCGGTGCTTTTCCAAATAAGGTCTTGTCGCAGGTTATTGATACTTCTCCGTTGATATATGCGGTGAAAATATAAGGCCAGCCATTAATTAGTTTATTATTCGTTTCCTTTCGATACCTGTTTAGGTCATCAAGTATGAACGATGATTTTTCGCGCATGAAATTAAAGAATTCTCTGCAAAAATCATAAGGATACTCATTGAGGTATTCATGGCAGGCTGGATAATCTACGTCTACCGTCAAGTTGACATCAGCATAATTATTTAAGTAGTGAGTCTTAGCATATTCTTCATAATTTGAAGTTGAATAATTCTTTTCAAAGCACTGTACATATATGCCGCTGATAAAGCCGCCGTCGAAGACTTCTCGGTCTCTCGGTCCTACGAAGTCATATGTCTTTGATTCCTCCTGGCAGGATACTGTTATAACAGTTGTCAGGAGAATCAATATTCTATATATGATTTTCAATCCTTTCATATTTATTCTTTTTTCTTAAATCCGTAGAGCATTTTTTTGCTTATATTCCAATTATAATCCGAATAGTCTGGGTGAGTAGCAATCCAGTCTCCTGTAATAGAATACCATTCATTCTCAGATGACTCATATTTGCCCCAGCCCCAGTTCATACCTATCATACTAATAGTAGGAGATGAATAGCTATATTCAACCTTGTCTTTTACAAAAGGCAGAATCTGACCTTCTTTTACGTCATCATATTTCCAAATATATAATGATTCATATACTGTTCGGGTTCTTTTATATCTATCAACGATAAAAGCATGACCAATTTTTTCGGGGCCAGATGGAAGTGCTGATATTATAACCGGAAGGCTGTCGAGTAATGAACTTTTTAGATATTCTACATTATAGCTATTGTTGTAATTACACTCGATATTGTACTGACTGAAAGCTTTCTTTAAAGCGGAAATAGAAGTAGAAGATCCTTCATTACCATATTTAATATTTGTGAGTTTGCCTAAGTTGGCTACAAGTGGTGCTGCGTAATCACACGAAAGTAACATCTTATTCCATACATCAGACGTATAATCATATTGGTCAAAGGTATATGAATCGATATTTCCCTCACAGGTATAATTAGACGGCGCTTTTTCTGGTACTCCGAAAAGGTAATGAAGATATAATAATACTTGAGCGCCGGCAATGGGTACACAACCGGCAGGAGCTCTTGAGTCTAATAAATCAAATACTGTTTTCTTTGGACAGCCTATATTTATAGGATATCCTTGTTTCCATTTAGTTAAAGTTAAAGGAGCGATGGAATCATATACTTGGGTGTAGGTTATGGTTCTATATAATTCATAGTGGCCGCGTACGTATGGTTCCAGACGGGTGGTATCGATGTCGCCTATGTCGATAATTTTTCTTACAAATTTATCGGGGGAGGAGATGGATTCCCAGAAATTTTTGTTGTTCTCGATTTCTTTTTTAGTGAAGTTCAGCTTGCTGTCGGGGAGTTGCCTGATTGCAGCCAGGTCTTCAGCCATTGATTCAATCCACAGGCGTGCCGCCGGAATCTGCATCAGATTTTCGAACGAACCGCTGTCGCTTTGGGCGACAACAGGCGGCACACGGGTGTCGGTCGAATAGATGGTCCATCCCCCTTCTTTTTTCTTGTATACGTAGAGGCAGGTGTCGTCAGTAATGCTTTTTATACATTCAATACGGCTAAGGGTGTTGTCGGAAGAACGGGAGTCGACCGTGGTGTCCTGATTCAGAATGGCGATAGCATTGATGCTGACGCTGTTGCTTTCCGACATGTCTGCTGAGACCGGATCTGCCGTGAGCAGGCCGTTGCCGGCATCTTCTATGTCGTCCGCACAGGCGCACAGAAGGACGCTTAGGGCAACGGTTAATAAAACTGAAGGTTTTTTCATAGTGTTGGACTATTAATGGTTTGTGATACGATCCGGAATAAATTTTTTAACTTTGGCAAATATAATTTAAATGATTGCAACTTGCAACTTTTTTATGAAATTTAATATAGTTTAACATTACACTATTAAGGAATGACTTTTGCACGGAGCAAGGTGTTGGCCGGCAGCCGTTTGGGCGGAACTGCCCAATGCAGACTATTAAGGCCCGGTACGGGCTGCACAAGGGGGGCTTGTGCGCCTCATACCGGGCCTGATATGGCGGTATCCCTGATTCGGGGGCGTTACTTCTTGGGGAAGAGGGGCGAGGGGTATTCGCCGTTTTCGCTCAGTTCGGCGAATTTGGCCACTACTGAGGGACGGTCGGCGGCGTATGTTACGCCGAACCAGCGCGAGTCGGTGTCGAGCACCTTCACAGTGGCTTCGCCGCTGTTGATGAGGGTGTCGATGCAGAGGGGGATGAAGAACTCGGCCTTCGGAGTGTTGATGTCCTTGTCGAGGAACTTCTTGAATTCGCGTTCGCTGAAGTCGAAATAGTCGGGGGTGAAGCCCCACATGTTCATCGACACGGGAGTGTTGGGCTGCAGGGTCTGAACCCGGCCGTTTTCGTCGGTGAAGACGATGTTGTGGTCCTTGTCGTAGCTGATGGCGGTGCGCTCTACAACCGAGGTGAGGACGCCGTCCTTGTTCTCGCATACGCCGCGGGCAACGGAGCCGTTTTCGGTCATGGTGTTGCCTACACGGAAGCCTACCATGCAGTAGTCGCCCTTGCGGTCGCGCGGACGCATGAGGTCCTTGGCTATGACTTCGAAAGCGTCGCGGCCGTAGAAGTCGTCGGCGTTGATAACGGCGAAGGGCTCGTTGATGGCGCCTTTGCCCATGAGGACAGCGTGGTTGGTGCCCCAGGGCTTGGTGCGGTCGGCGGGTACGGTGTAGCCTTCGGGAAGCTTGTCGATGCTCTGGAAGACAACTTCAACGGGAACGACGCCTTCGTACTTGGAAAGCACTTTCTCGCGGAAATCGGCCTCGAAATCCTTGCGGATTACGAATACGATTTTGCCGAAGCCGGCGCGGATGGCGTCGTAGACGGAATAGTCCATTATGGTTTCGCCGTTGGGGCCGAGACCGTCGAGCTGCTTGAGGCCGCCGTAGCGGCTGCCCATGCCTGCTGCAAGAATAAATAATGTGGGTTTCATTTATTTGGTTATGGAAAATTTGAAATTGATGTGACGCTCATATTTTTCGCCGGGAGCAAGCACGGTTGAAGGGAAGCCGGGTGTGTTGGGCGAATTGGGGAAGTCCTGGCACTCGATGGCCACGCCGTCGTAGTCGTCGTAGCTGCGGCCGGCCTTGTTCGTGGGGCTGCCGGCAAGCCAGTTGCCGGTGTAGACCTGCACGCCGGGCTGATCGGTGGAAATTTCGAGGGTGCGGCCCGAAGTTTCTTCTGCCAGCCATGCCACGGGCTTCACGACGCCGGGATGCCAGTTGTCGACAACCCAGCAGTGGTCGTAGCCCTTGCCTATGCGGAGAGCTTCGAAATCGGCCTTGATGTCGCGGCCTATAGGCTTCTCGACGGTGAAATCCATCGGTGTTCCTGCCACGGGAGCGGGCTTGCCGAGAGGAATCTGCACGTCGTCGGTGGGCAGATATGCCGAAGCGTCGAGGCGCATGGTGTTGCCGAGCACGCTGCCCGAATTGTGGCCCGCGAGGTTCCAGTAGGTGTGGTTGGTGAGATTGACGACAGTTTTTTTGTCGGTTTCTGCGGTGAGGGTGAGTCGCAGTTCGTTGTCGTCGGTCCATTCGTACTCGGCTGTGGCGGTGAGCTTGCCGGGGAAGCCGGCTTCGCCGTCGGCCGACACGTACTCGAATTTCACCTTGTTGCCCTCGGCCGATACCACGGTCCACAGACGGTTTGCGAATCCGTCGGGGCCGCCATGGTTGCAGTTTGGCCCGTTGTTTATGGGCAGGTGATACTCGAGGCCGTCGAGCGTGAATATGCCGCGGGCTATGCGGTTGGCATATCGTCCGGGCACCTTGCCCGAGCAGGGACCGTCGCCGATATAGTCGGCGGGGTCGGCGTAGCCCAGGGCGATGTCGTCGAGGCGGCCGTTGCGGTCGGGCACGTTCACGGCCACGACACCGGCGCCGGCGTTGGTGAGCATCACCGATGCTCCTGAGGCGTTGCTTATGGTGAGCAGGCAGATGCCGCCTGCGTTTTCTTTAGTAATCATGGGCTGAACCGTGTTATTTTATGCCGCGCACATGTTTTTCCCATTTCCACGACGAGCGCAGGGTGTCGTCGAGGTCGCGTTCGGCTTTCCAGCCGAGCACTTCGTTGGCCAAAGCGGTGTCGGCCCATACGGCTGGTACGTCGCCGTCGCGGCGGCCAACAATCTTGTAGTTGAGTTTAAGATTGTTGGCTTTTTCGAAGCGTGTGATAAGCTCGAGAACGGAAACGGGGTTGCCGGTGCCGACATTGAAGATTTCGTACTTGGTTTCCATCTTGTGGCCTGTCATGCGGTCCACGGCAGCCACGTGGGCCTTGGCGAGGTCGTTGACATCGATGTAGTCGCGCAGGCATGTGCCGTCGGGAGTGGGATAGTCGTTGCCGAACACCGACAGACATTCACGGATGCCGGCAGCGGTCTGTGTGATGAAAGGAACGAGATTGTTGGGCACGCCGCGGGGCAGCTCGCCGATAAGAGCCGATGGATGTGCGCCGATGGGGTTGAAGTAGCGCAGAGCGATGCCGTACATGCCTTCGTAGGCGCGGCAGCAGTCGTGAAGAATGTCTTCGGCTATCTGCTTGGTGTTGCCGTAGGGCGAGGTGGCCGGCTGGCGCGGAGTCTGCTCGGTGACGGGGAGCTTTTCGGCGTCGCCGTAGACTGTTGCCGACGACGAGAAAAGGATGTTGGGGCGCTTGAACTCCTTCATCATTTCGAGAATGTTCATGTACGACACCAGATTGTTCTGATAGTACATGAGCGGTTCCTTCATCGATTCGCCAACGGCCTTGTAGGCGGCGAAGTGAATGACTGTGTTGAACTGGTGACGCTCGAAAACGCCGCGGAGGGCAGCTTTGTCGCAGGTGTCCACTTCTTCGAAGGTCACTTTGCGGCCTACTATCTTCTCAAGACCTTCGAGGGCCGAAGGTTCCGAGTTCGAGAAGTTGTCGATGATCACCACATCGTATCCGGCCTCGATGAGGGCTACGGCGGTGTGGGTGCCTATGTAACCGGCGCCGCCGGATACCAATACTGTTTCTTTCATTTTTATAGCGTGAGATGCTTTGGCGCGGCCTCGGCCGCTGCAGGGCGGCTGAGGCGCGCATAAGATTAAACTATCAGTGGGCAGCGTCGGCAACCTTGCGTGCGCCGTCGCTGATGATTACTTCATAGACCTTCGGTTCGTGGCCGTAAGCTTCGTTGAAGCGGCTCTTGGCGGTGGCTATGAACGAAGGCATGAGTTCGTCCTTAACAAGGTTGATGGTGCAGCCGCCGAAGCCGCCGCCCATGATGCGCGAACCTGTCACGCCACATTCCTTGGCGATGTCGTTGAGGAAGTCGAGTTCCTCGCAGCTTACCTCGTAGTCCTTCGAGAGGCCGCGGTGTGTCTCGTACATGCAGCGGCCCACGGTATCGTAGTCGCCGGCAACGAGAGCGTCGCACACGGCGAGCACGCGTTCCTTTTCTTCGATTACGAACTTGGCGCGGAAATAGTCCTCGGCCGAGATGTCGCTCTTCACCGCGTCGAGCATTTCCATGGTTGCGTCACGGAGAGTTTCGATGCCGAGGCGCTTGGCCACGCGCTCGCACGATGCGCGGCGTTTGTTGTAAGGCGAGTCGGCGAGTTCGTGCTTAACAACGGAGTCGACAAGAACAAGGGTATATCCCTTGGGTTCGAAGGGATAGTATTCGTATTCCATCGAGCGGCAGTCGAGGCGCATCAGATGGTTCTTCTTGCCGAATACGCTGGCGAACTGATCCATGATGCCGCAGTTCACGCCGCAGTAGTTGTGCTCGGTGCTCTGACCGATGCGGGCGAGCTCAAATTTGTCGATGGCGTTGCCGTTGAACATATCGTTCAGCGCGAAAGCGAAGCAGCTTTCCAGCGCTGCCGACGAGCTGAGGCCGGCGCCCAGAGGCACGTTGCCGGCGAAGACAGCGTCGAAACCTTCGACCTTGCCGCCGCGTTTGAGGATTTCGCGGCAAACGCCGAAGATATAACGGGCCCACGACTGCTTGGGTGCGTCCTCTTCGTTGAGGCCGAACTCGGCGTAGTCGTCGATGTCGATGGAATATACACGTACTTTTTCGGTGCCGTTTGTGCGGATTTCGGCCATAATCACCTTGTCGATGGCTCCGGGGAAGACAAATCCGCCGTTGTAGTCGGTGTGTTCGCCTATTAGGTTGATGCGGCCGGCAGATGCGTATACCGTGCCGTGGCCGCCGAATTTAGTTTCGAATGTGGAATCGATTTTTTGCTGTAGTTCCATGGTGTTAAACGAGTGTTATATGTTGATTTCTTTAATTTCGGTTAAGTACTGCAAAGTTAACAAACCCCTGCCTAAATTCCAACTAAAAAAACTTAAACGCCTCATTTTGCCCAATCCGTATCATCTTTTGACCGATTTGTCACTGTCCGCTGTTATTGTCTTGGTGTGGATATAGTCAAGTACGAGGTTGCGGCATGTTCTTTGCTGTTTCGATTTTTGGGTCTGCGAATTTTTTTGAGAAATTTTGCTTCGGAAATTTGGATGATTCTGTAATTATTACTAATTTTGTAATTGTTATAAGATAGTTAAAATAATCCGATGCAAGAGAAAACCACGATATCACCCTCAGAGTTAACTGTGATGATGCACGAGGCCGGAGTGCGCCCGTCGGTGCAGCGTCTTGCCATACTCCGCAATGTTGTCGAAGGGCGGATGCATCCGACGGCAGATGAGATCTTTCGTGACCTGCAGCCTGAATATCCTACGATGTCTCGCACGACGGTCTATAATTCGCTGCATGTTCTTACTGAGGCCGGACTGCTCAGAGAGCTGGAACTGGAAAGTGGCAACCGACGCTACGATTTCGCTCCACAACCTCGCCACGGTCATCTTCGCTGCGCCGGTTGCGGTCGTATATTCGACATGGCGCTTCCGGAGGATTTGCAACTTTCCGCGCCGCCCGGATTCAGCATTGAAAGCATTGATGTTTTTTTCCGTGGTCTATGCTCGGATTGTATCGGCAAGTCTTAAAATACTCATACATAACATATACATAATATCAACAAACCCTGAAACAATGAAAGAACTTAAAGGAACTAAGACCGAACGTAACCTGATGGAAGCCTTTGCCGGAGAATCCCAGGCCCGCAACAAGTACACCTACTATGCATCGAAAGCCCGTCGTGACGGCTACGAGCAGATAGCGGCCCTTTTCGAGGAGACTGCAGCAAACGAGAAGGAGCACGCCAAGCTGTGGTTCAAATATCTTCATGGCGGCGAGGTGCCCGATACCATTGCCAATCTGCGCGACGCAGCCGAAGGCGAGAATTTCGAATGGACAGATATGTACGAGCGCATGGCCCGCGAGGCCGAGGAAGAGGGCTTTACTGAAATAGCCTGGCGTTTCCGCGCTGTAGCTGCTATCGAGCGTCATCATGAAGAGCGATACCGCCGTCTGCTTGCCAACATCGAAGAAGGCATTGTGTTCTCGCGCGACAACGACGCTATGTGGATTTGCCGCAACTGCGGTCATATTGTAATCGGTAAGAAGGCTCCCGAAATATGCCCTGTGTGCAAGCATTCGCGCAGTTTCTTCGAGCTTAAGGCTGACAACTATTGATATCCTGTCCTTATGGATCTGAAAGTACTCCAGAATCTCTCTTACGGCGTTTTCATCGTCGGGGCATTTATGAAAGGCCGTGCTGTCGGCTGCACTGTCAACACTTGCTTCCAGGTAACGGCACAGGATCCGATTCTGGCTATTTCACTCAATAAAAGCAACTTCACACTTGAAGCTGTCCGGGAGACGGGTCGCTTTTCCGTTTCAATACTGTCGGAGGACACTGATCCTATGCTGATAGGCCGCTTCGGCTTTTTCAGTTCAAGAGATACGGACAAGTATGAAGGTTTTGGTTATGATGTAGTCGATTATGTCCCTTGTGTCAAAGGCTCCTTTGCCGGCCGACTGATACTGGAAACCGTCAATACGGTAGACTGCGGAACGCACGTACTTGTGCTTGCCCGTCTGACAGACACTGTAGAGGGCACGGGAATACCTATGACATATTCCTATTACCACAATGTGATAAAAGGAAAGGAACCGTCTACTGCGCCGCTCTATCAGAAATAAATCAATGATTCAATGCTGCTCCGTAAAATGTGTTTTACGGGGCAGTTTTTTTATGCCGTTGTGGGTTGTCAGCAGAATACGAGGACGAGAATCTGAGCGAGGATTACGCGGACGAACATTCCGAGGGGATAGACGGTGGCATAGGCTACGGCGGCATTGTCGCCGGGGAGGGTGTCGTTGGCATAGTTGAGGGCCATGGGGTTTGCCATCGCTCCGCACGCCATGCCGCACGCGCTGCCGAAATCGGTGTGGCTCCGGCGGACGGCCCATGCTGCCATGATCAGCACCGGAACTATGGTGATTATGAATCCGAGTGCAATCCAGATGAGTCCGTCGGCACGCATTATGGTGTCGAAGAATCCGGCGCCTGCTTCAAGACCGAGGCAGGCAAGATAGAGGCTCAGGCCGATGCCTCGCAGCATGAGGTTTGCCGAGGTGGTGGTATAGGTTACCATATGCAGCCGGGGACCGAACCGTCCCAGGAGTATGCCCGCTATCATTGGGCCGCCTGCGAGGCCGAGTCGCACAGGCATCGATATGCCCGGCAGCATCACGGGAATGGAGCCGAGTGCCAGACCGAGCACCATGCCGATGAAGATTACGGCGAGGTTCGGGTCGCGGAGTGTGGCTTCGGCGTTGCCGAGGAGCTTTCCTACGGCATCGATGGCTTTGCGGTCGCCCACGATGGTGAGGCGGTCGCCGAGCTGCAGAATCAGTCCCGGAGTGGCGAGCAGGCGTACGCCTGCGCGTGTGACACGCGAAATGTTTATGTCGTAGCTGTTTCGCAGTCTCAGGGAGCCGAGACGACGGCCGTTGATTTCGGGACGTGTCACCACCACGTGACTGCTGACGATGTCGCGGTCGAGGGCATTCCAGTCGATGTCGGCTGTGTTGTAGTCTTTGTCCTCCTGACGCCCGAAAAGTATGCGTAGTTCGGGAATTTCGTCGTCGTTGGTGACAACGAGCAGCCGGTCGCCGCGGCATAGCACGGTATCGCCTGCGGGAATAGTGACGGCACCGTTGCGCCACAGACGGCTGATGACGAACCGGCCTTTGGCTGCGGACGCCACTTCGCGGACGGTAAGACCGTCTACACCGGGATTTTCGACACTGAACCCGGCAACGAAGGTGTGGTCGGCTTCGTCGCCGGTGCGGATATCACCGGGGCGCACGAACAGTTTCCGTACTGCGATAAGTGCCAGAATGACGCCGACTACGCCAAGGGGGTAGGTTACGGCGCAGCCGAGTGCCGCTCCCTGGGCGCTGATGCCGAGCTGCCCGAGGGCCTGCTGGGCGGCGCCCAGGGCCGGAGTGTTTGTGGTGGCTCCACAGAGCACGCCTATCATGTCGCTCATGGGCATGCCGAAAGCCATGCTGAAGCCGACGGCCATGATGGTGCCGAGCGCTATTATCCATAGTCCGAGAATATTAAGCCCCACACCTCCGCTGCGGAACGAGCTGAAGAAGCCCGGGCCTACTTTGAGCCCCAGTTCGTAGACGAACAGCACGAGGCCGAAACTTTCGGCATACGACAGCATTTCAGGATCGATGCTAAGCCCGAAATGTCCGGCGAGAATGCCCATGAAGAAAACGAAGGTCACTCCCAGACCCACGCCTCCGATTTTTATCTTTCCGAGTCCGAGTCCTGAGGCTATTATAACCGACATCACAACAACGGCCTGCAGAGGGCTGTGTTCGAAAAGCAGACTGTCAATCCAATTCATGGCGCAAAGTTACGCTATTTTGCCCGACTGTGCAAGCTTAGGTTTTCAGACTGACAGGTAGAAATTAGGATATTAAGAAGTTAGGAATTTAGGAAATTATGATGGGGCCGGCGGAAAGTAGGGGCGCAATAATTTGCGCCCGGCGAGCAGTGGGAATTCGTCGGGCGTTTTGTCTTCGCGGACACTAAAAAAGCACCTCAGCAGAGGTGCTTTTTCGTGTGATTATACAAGCGACATTCCTTTCTGGAGTGCCTGTTCGTTTAGTGGGATTAGGTGATGATGCCGCTCTGGGAGGGTTTTCTTGAGGCCGCGCAGGACAGCGTCGTTGTCGACTATCGGACGTAGTTTGAGGAGAGCCCCGAGCAGAATCATGTTGTAGGTTTTGGAGTTTTTGAGCTCTATTGATGCTGTCATGGCATCGACGGGGTAAATTTTGATGTCGGTGCGAGAGGGCAACCGGTGAATACCCGAGGGATCGTAGATGAGGACACCGCCAGGCTTCACTTTGCTTTCAAATTTGTCGAGGCTCTGTTGATTGAGTGCTACTACGGTATCGAAGATGTCGAGTACGGGCGAGCTGATGGGAGCGTCGCTGAGAATAACAGTGACATTGGCCGTGCCGCCGCGCTGTTCAGGACCGTAGGAAGGCATCCATGTTACTTCGAGATTGTCCATAAGTCCGGCATAGGCCAGAATCTTGCCCATAGAGAGCACGCCTTGTCCGCCGAAACCGGCTATCAGTATTTCTTCTTTCATAGCTTACTCGTTTTTAAGGTCGCCGAGCGGATATTTTTCGAACATATGCTCTGCCATCCATGTGTTGCTTTTTTCGGGCGTCATTTTCCATCCCGAGTTGCAGGTCGACACGATTTCGACAACCGAAGTGCCCTTCTTAGCCATAGCGTTGGCGAAGGCTTTCTTGATGGCGGCTTTGGCCTTGCGTACTGCAGCTGCGGTGTGCACTGCCTGTCGCGTGACATAGCATGTGCCGTCGAGCTGGGCAAGAAGATTGGTGATGGCCAGAGGGTAGCCGTTGAGTTCGGCGGTTCGGCCGTAGGGTGTGGTGGCGGTCTTCATGCCCAGAAGGGTCGTGGGAGCCATCTGTCCGCCAGTCATGCCGTAGATGGCATTGTTGATGAATATGATGGCTATGTTTTCGCCACGGTTGCAGGCGTGGATAGTTTCGGCAGTGCCGATTGCGGAGAGGTCGCCGTCGCCCTGGTAGGTAAACACGAGCTTATCGGGGTTGAGCCGGCTTGCTGCTGTCGCTACAGCGGGAGCGCGGCCGTGGGCGGCTTCAATCCAGTCGACATCGATGTAGTTGTAGGCGAATACGGCGCACCCTACCGGCGCTACGCCGATTGTTTTGTCGGCGGAGTCCGTTTCGCCGAGGATTTCGGCTATTATTTTGTGAACCACGCCGTGGCTGCATCCCGGGCAGTAGTGGGTCACATTATCGGTCAGCAGTTCTGGACGGCTGTAAACCTTGTTTTCGGGACGTATTATTTCTTCGCGTGTCATTGGGCAATGGAAAGCTTGTCGACAAGAGCGTTGAGAATCTCTGTCGGGTTGGGAATCATGCCGCCCATGCGGCCGAAGTGATGCACCGGCACGCGTCCGGCGACAGCCAGGCGCACGTCTTCTATCATCTGACCGGCGTTGAGTTCGACGGTGAGTATGCCTTTCACCTGACGGCCGAGCCGTTCGATTTCGGCGGTAGGGAATGGCCAGAGGGTGACAGGCCGCAGAAGGCCCACCCTGATGCCGCGTGCGCGGGCTTCCTCAATAGCTTTGAGGCATATTCGCGCAACTGTTCCGAAGGCTACGATTAGGTATTCGGCGTCGTCGGTGTAGTATTCCTTGAAGCGGACCTCGTTTTCTTCGATCAGTCGGTAGGTAGCCTGGAAGCGTTCGTTGTTCACTTCCATTTTCGCGCTGTCGAGTTCGAGCGACGTGATTACATTGCGGTGCCCGCGTGCTCCGCGTCCGCATGATGCCCATGGGCACTGGCGGCGTATCTCTTCTTCGGTGCGGCGCGGGCGCTGCTCGGGGAGTACGACTTTTTCCATCATCTGGCCTACGATGCCGTCGGCGAGAATCATTGCCGGGGTACGATATTTGAAAGCCAGATCAAAGCCAAGGCCCACAAAATCGGCCATTTCCTGCACAGTGGCGGGAGCGAGCACTATCAGGCGGTAGTCGCCGTGGCCGCCGCCTTTTGTGGCCTGAAAGTAGTCGGCCTGCGACGGCTGGATAGTTCCGAGGCCAGGTCCGCCGCGCATGACATTGACAATAAGTGCCGGCAGTTCCGATGCGGCCAGATAGGAAATGCCTTCCATCATCAGGCTTATGCCGGGCGACGACGACGATGTAAGCACCGCTTTTCCCGTGGCCACACCGCCGTAAACCATATTTATCGATGCTACCTCGCTTTCAGCCTGAAGCACCACCATGCCGGTGGTTTCCCATGGTTTGAGTTCGGTGAGTGTTTCGAGTACTTCCGACTGAGGTGTGATAGGGTAGCCGAAATAGCCGTCGGCGCCATAACGGATGGCGGCATGGGCTATGGCTTCGTTGCCCTTCATCAGTCTTACTTCTTCTTTCATTATAGATCAGGTTTTTGCTGTTAACTGTTACGGTCTACTACGCGATATACTTCGATGCATGCGTCGGGGCATACTGTGGCGCACGCCGCGCAGCCTATGCAGGCCTCGGGATTGGCGGTGAAGGCGTAGTGATAGCCGCGGTCGTTGACCTCTTGAGGCTGCAGAAGGAGAACATCGGCCGGGCAAGCTACCACACAGAGGTCGCAGCCTTTGCAGCGCTGCTCGTCGATTGTTACCGCTCCATAAACTTTTGCCATAGGAAAAATAGTTTAGAATTTGTTTGCCGGCAGCTCTACAGCTCCCGATAGTGCAAATATACACATTTTTTCCATATCATGTCATTTTCCCGCCTTTTTTTCTCTATTACTCCATAAAAAGACAAATGCAGGCTGTGGCGACCGATGATCGGTCAGGAGCGCGAAGAGGTGCTGCTTTGGCGCGGAAGGTCGGGAGTGGCGGCGGTGACGAGGTAGACTCCGCCGAAGATGAGGACCACTGCTGCGGCTTTGCCGGCGGTGAAGGTGTCGAGTCCGAGGGCGAGGCCTACGCCGGTGGCGACGACCGGCTGAAAATAGTTGTACATGCCTACGACGGTGGGCATGAGGCGTTTTTGGCCTGTCATCATCAGAATGTAGGCCACGAAGGTGCCCATGAACACCACGTAGGCTACTCCGAGCCATGTCGATGGCGCGACGGCGCACCACTGCGTTGCGGCAATGCTGCGCACCGAGAACGGCAGTACGGCTACGGCGGCGAAGGTGAACATCCATTTCATCAGCGTCACCAGCGAGTATTTTGCCAGAAAGTTCTTATAGAGTGTGAGATAAAGCGCATACGACAGTTGGGCACCGAATACCAGAAGGTCGCCTGTAACTGAACTGTTTCCGCCCGAAGCCCCTGACGATGACCATACGAGGGTGACCGCGCCGGAGGCTCCGAGCCCTATGCCGAGTGCTTTGCGCCATGTGACGGGAGCGCCGAGAATAGCACGCGACAGCACCATCACCCACATGGGCATGGTAGTAGTGATAATCGAAGCCTCGCCGGGCGATGTGAGGCCCACGCCGAACACATAACAGCCCTGATTGAAGAGAATACCGAGCATTCCGGCGCCGGCGAGGCGCAGAAGGTCGGCGGCAGGCACATGTTCGCGGCGTGTGAACAGCGAAAGAATCCAGAACAGGACTGCTGCGCCGACAATACGAAAGTCGGTGAGCAGCAGAGGTGTTACGACTCCGGCCATCATCACCGTTTTTGCAATAGGGGCCATGAGCCCCCAGCACACATTGGCTCCGAAGAGTCCGAGGTGTCCTTTCAGTTTTTCGGAAATTGGCATCAGTCGAGTTTGAGAACGGCGAGGAATGCTTTCTGCGGCACTTCCACCCGGCCAATCTGCTTCATTCGCTTCTTACCCTGTTTCTGCTTTTCGAGCAGTTTGCGTTTACGGGAAATGTCACCGCCGTAGCATTTTGCGGTCACATCCTTGCGCACGGCCTTGATAGTCTCGCGGGCGATGATTTTTGCACCGATAGCAGCCTGAATTGCGATGTCGAACTGCTGTCGCGGTATGAGTTCTTTCAGTTTCTCGCACATGCGGCGGCCGAAAGTCACGGCATTGTCGACATGAGTAAGGGTCGAGAGGGCGTCGACGCTCTCGCCGTTGAGGAGTATGTCGAGTTTCACAAGTTTGCTCTCGCGGTAGTCGTGGATATGATAGTCGAACGAAGCGTAGCCTTTCGATATGCTCTTGAGTTTGTCGTAGAAATCAATCACTATTTCGCCGAGCGGCATGTCGAAAGTCAGTTCCATGCGGTTTCCGCTGATGTATTCCTGCTTGACGAGTTCGCCGCGCTTGCCGAGGCAAAGCGTCATTATCGGACCGATGAATTCCGAAGTTGTGATTATCGAGGCCCGGATGTATGGCTCTTCGATATGGTCGATGAGAGTGGCGTCGGGAAGACCGGAGGGATTGTGTACTTCTGTCATCTCGCCGCGTTTGTCGTAGACTTTGTAGCTCACGTTCGGCACGGTGGTGATGACGTCCATATCGAATTCGCGGCCGAGGCGTTCCTGTACGATTTCCATGTGCAGCAGTCCGAGAAAACCACAGCGGAAACCGAAGCCGAGCGCTGCCGACGATTCGGGTGTAAACGTGAGCGAGGCGTCGTTGAGCTGCAGTTTTTCGAGCGAAGTGCGCAGATTTTCGAAATCTTCTGTCTCGATGGGATAAACGCCGGCGAATACCATAGGCTTCACTTCCTCGAAGCCGTCGATGGCATTATGACACGGGCGTCCGACGTGGGTGATTGTGTCGCCAACCTTTACTTCGCGGCTGCTCTTGATGCCCGATATGATGTAGCCTACGTTACCTGCTGAAAGCTCGGCGCGGGGCTGCATGTCAAGGCGCAGAATACCGATTTCGTCGGCGTGGTATTCTTTTTCGGTTGCTACGAACTTCACGAAATCGTTTTTACGGATTGTGCCGTTGATAATCTTGAAGTACGCTATGATTCCGCGGAAAGGATTGAATACCGAGTCGAAAATCAGCGCTTGCAGAGGTGCCGACGGGTCGCCTTCGGGTGCGGGGATACGCTCTACGATAGCCCGGAGAATTTCGGGGACACCGATTCCGGTTTTACCGCTGGCACGGATTATTTCTTCGCGCTTGCAGCCGAGAAGGTCCACTATCTGGTCTTCGACTTCTTCGGGGTTTGCCGAGTCGAGGTCGACCTTGTTTATTACCGGAATAATTTCGAGGTCGTTGTCAATGGCCATGTAGAGATTCGAAATGGTCTGGGCCTGAATGCCCTGCGATGCGTCGACGATGAGCAGGGCGCCTTCGCAGGCCGCTATCGAGCGCGACACCTCGTAGGAGAAGTCGACGTGTCCCGGAGTGTCGATAAGGTTGAGCACATATTTCTGACCGTCGAGTTCGTAGTCCATCTGGATAGCGTGGCTCTTGATGGTGATTCCGCGCTCGCGTTCGAGGTCCATGTCGTCGAGCACCTGGGCTTCCATGTCCTTAGGAGCGACGGTGTGGGTGTATTCGAGCAGACGGTCGGCAAGTGTCGACTTGCCGTGGTCGATATGGGCTATTATGCAGAAATTGCGTATATTTTTCATCTTCGGAAATTTGGATGCAAAAATACAAAAAATCGCTCAGCCGTGCAAACCGTCATTCGAAGGCTATGTTGTATTTTCGCAGCAGGCGCAGAGGATGGTACGATTCCTTTGCGTAGCGCAGGCCCGGGTCGCCGGCATCGTCCTCGCGGTTGATGTAGCGCAGCTGCGGGTGCCGTCGGAGCATTTCGGCGGCATAGAGCTTGTTGATGGTTTCGCCGGCCCCGGCTACGGAATGGTCCCTTTTCTCTATGTGAATAATCAGGGTGTCGCCTATGACTTCGCCGGCGGTAAAAGCCGCCACACGACCGTCGTTATCACGCAGTACGGCGCCTTCGAAAGGATACAGGCTGTAGTGGCGCAGCACATCGGCGCATTTGCGGCGCTCGTATTCGGCCATTACATCGTCGGAATCGGCTTCGAGACGGTCGAAAAAGCTGATGGCGTCGGCGAGCGCCGGGCCTTCGAGAGCTTCAAGGCTGAAGTGAGGGTTGTCGGCCATGAATCGGTTCACGTGGTTGCGTTTCTTGTTGTAGGCGCGTCCGGCAAGGGTGGCGAGGTCGGAGGCCGAATATATGTAGTCGGCCCACGGTTCGAGCTCGTTTACCATGCAAGGCCCAAAGGCGCAGATTGCGTCGAGTTTGTCGTCGGGTACTGTGGAAAACAGTGTCTCCGAGCCGTGGTTCCGGCAGTAGGCGCGCACACATTCCACGGCCGCCTCGAGCGGCAGCGAGCCTATTGGTACGGCAAACGACGGCCGCCGGCTTTCGTCCTCTGACAGACCTTTGATAAACAGTGTGTCGGCGACGATACAGTATTCATAGTTGAAATAGTCGATCCACATGAAGAGTCCGCCGACGGAATAGTCGCATGAGCGGCTTCGCTCGCGCTGAAAGAAGGAATTTATAATGGGAATAGCCTCAGTTCCGACAGGTCGGAAGCATAATTCGAGCGGGCGGTTCGCCCTTGCAACAACAATTTCGCGCTTGTTCATAGTTCCAGATATATGGAATTAGAACAAGCGCGAAGAGCGTTCTGTTTAATGCCGCTGTGTCGACATGCTATTCGTATGGCGGAGCCTCGTAGTAGGGTATGTCGACAAGGCGGATGTTGAAGCGGAGGTTGGAGTAGGGCGGTATGGTGCCGAGATTCTGTGCGCCGTAGGCGACTCCGTAGGGAAGAACCACTTCGGCGGTATCTCCGCAGCGCATGTCGCTGAGTGCTATCCCCCAGCCCTGAACGGTGCTCTTGAGCTGCACGCGGTAGACGCCCGGCGCGGGGTCGGTGCTGAGTACGCTCGAGTCGCAGGGTGTGCCGTCGTAGAGGTGCAGGAAGTAGCGGGTGTCGATGGTACTGGTGTAGAGCGGACTGAGGTTGCCTTCGGTTTCACTTCGGTCGTTGAAGTAGTGGATGAGTACGTAGGCGTTGGGATTCCATTTGGGCACGACGCGTGTGAAGTAGGGTGTGCCGTCGGCATTGGTGCGGGCTTCCTGCTCGGCAAGCCATGCGTTGTTGCTTTCGCGCCATTCGGTGTACTCTTCCCATGTCGATTTCATGTCGTCGCCGTTGCAGGCAGCGGATGCCACGGCAAGGAGTGCAAGGGGTATGAATGAGGTCTTTTTCATATCGTCAGAACGAAACGGAGGGTGCACGGGCGGCTTCCGGATCGGCCTGGAACTGAGGTTTCTCCTTGAAGCCGAAAATCGAGGCCCAGATATTGCCGGGGAACTTCTTGATTGACAGATTGTAATTCTGCACGGCCTCGGTGTAGCGGCCGCGTTCGGTGGCTATACGGTTTTCGGTGCCTTCGAGCTGAGTCTGAAGGTTCAGGAACTGAGTGTCGGCCTTGAGGTCGGGATAGGCCTCGCGTACGGCGTTCACATAGATGCTGAGTGCCTTGTTGAGGGCATCCTGGCTCTGCTGGCTGTTCCGGAAGGCCTGCTCGTCGGCGGGATTAGCGCCTTCGCTGGCATTGGCTTCGTTATAGGCTTCGGTGAGGCCGGCGCGTGCCTTGGTCACGTTCTCGAAGGTCTCGCTTTCGTGGCTGGCATAGCCTTTTACGGTCTCGACAAGATTTGGGATGAGGTCGAGGCGGCGCTGGTACTGAACCTGCACCTGTGCCCACTGCTGTTCGAGAGCCAGCTCGTTGGTAGTCATTCTGTTGAATGTTGATTTACCCCAAAAGAAGAGGCTGAGGACAACAGCGACAAGAACTATTATTGCGATCAGTGATTTTTTCATTTTTGAAGAGGAGTGTTATTTGAGTTTCCGGAGAAGGGAAGCGAGGCTTACGCGGTCGTGGATAAGACGGTGAAGGTCGGCGACATTGACGCGGGTCTGCTCCATGGAGTCGCGTTCGCGCAGGGTGACGGTGCCGTCTTCGAGGGTCTGGTGGTCGACGGTGATGCAGAACGGTGTGCCGATTGCGTCCTGACGGCGATAACGCTTGCCGATTGCGTCCTTTTCCTCATAGTGTGTGGCGAAGTCGAATTTAAGGTCATCGACGATTTCACGGGCTTTTTCGGGCAGTCCGTCCTTGCGGACAAGTGGCAGAACGGCGCATTTCACAGGAGCGAGAGCTGCCGGGAGGTGGAG
>CABQCA010000003.1 GCA_902462525.1 uncultured Porphyromonadaceae bacterium
TTTGCACTTTCTTTTTGTGCGATTTTTCTGCCTTATTTGCCGAGACAAAAAGTAAAGCCGACTTCCATCAGTCCGGCTAAGATAAGAATAATCCAGTTCATAGACGACTGTTTATCAGTTATCCTATTCGAGGGCTGCAAGTAATCGGCGTCGCTTTATCCGCAGGATTCCCGGCGTCTCCTTCCAAGGTTTCCGCAAAATTAACAATAATCCGACAAAACAAAAAAGATTTGCAACCGGTTATAGAGAAATCGAGAATTCACGGCACTTCCTTTGCATTTTTCTTTAATGCGGTCGAATGGTTTGCTGTTGATAGAATTATTTATAACTTTGCGGCGAGTATGTCAAAAAAAGAATGATACAGTTTGTCATGGACGAAAACTTTTTGCGGGCCGAATTAGAATTAGATGAGAATGTTACATTTCTCTATCATTTTAAAGGCGAGAATGCATACCGGCAGATTGAAATATACCCGGACAGAACAGTGAAGCTGACAGCGGAAAATCCTGTCAGCGGCGACAGTTATCTGTGCGATCAAAACTTATCAGAGATGGACATTGACCCTTCGTATTTTATATACCGGGAAGAATTTGACAGAATCTGGAATTTAGATTGACAGTATGGATTTAAGTACTTTTCTGCCTGATTATCATGGCGAATACCGCGAGTTTCTTGCGGCGGCCTTTGCCATGGCCCAAAGCGCAGGCGACATTCATCTGAAATATTTCCGCAAGACAGGACTCGAACAGTCGACCAAACTCAACGACAGCGATGTCGTGACCGTAGCCGACAAGGAGGCCGAGGCTTCCATTATCAATTATATACACCGTCACTTCCCCGGACACGGCATCATTTCGGAAGAGTCGGGCAACGACCATGAGGAGCGCGAATGGCGCTGGGTAATCGATCCTTTGGACGGCACCACTAATTTTGCGGCCGGTCTGCCGGTGTTCAGCGTGTCGATAGGTCTGGAGCATAATGGCGAGGCAGTGGCCGGAGTGGTTTTCGCGCCTTATCTGGGCGAATGTTTCTATGCTGTAAAAGATGTCGGCGCATGGCTCAACGGCACTCCGATCCATTGTTCGGAGAAAACGGAACTGTCGAAGTCAGTCGTTGCAACCGGCATGCCCTACGACCGCGATGTCAACCCCGACAATAACCTCGCGGAGATAAGCCGCATGGTTTTCCGGGTACGCGGTACACGGCGCATGGGTTCGGCAGCCATCGACCTATGCTACACCGGCGCCGGATTCCTCGACGGCTACTGGGAACTGAACCTTAACTTATGGGATATTTCGGCCGGACGCCTCATAGCCAGTGAAGGCGGAGCCGCCATAACTTCGATCCGCACCGACCGCCGATACTCGCTGCTCGCCTCAAATCCCCATATCCACTCCGCCATGCGGGCGGTGCTTTCAGGAGATTAGGCCGGAAGCGATTCATTGCGTCCGCTCGACCGGCGGGATGTATTCCAGGACTACTTTTGCCGCAATGTCCTGAAGGAAGAGTGCTACATCGGGCTGCAAACCGAAATAGCACGTGGAGCGCACGGGCTTCCCGAGAACCGTTCCCGCTATTACACATGCGGCCAGATAGCTGCCTGCTTTTGACGGGTGGTGTCTGTCTTTAAGACTGTAGAGCTCTATGTCGGGACGCTCGTTCACAACGGTTTCCCATGCTATTCCAACGGGGGCACACAAGCCTCCGTTTTCATATGCCATTTCGAGATAGGACAGCTTAAGACGTTCCTGCATATCCTGGTATGTACGGTTGAACGGATAATCGGTCTTATGATGAAGTATGCCATCCTTGTGTCCCCATGTCATATAGTAGACCGTTTTCACGCCCGGCGAACCGGCTTTAGCCAGGCTGTCGATAGCTGCGGCATAAGGATAAACACTGTCGACAACATATTTGGCCGAATACGACGGCCGATAGCTTGCATCCTGTATCACCACATAGTCAAAACCGCCTTCTTTCAGTATTTTGGGAAGAAACGGGTGATTCAGGTGTCCTTTGAGCGATTCACCGCCTTTGAGCGCCCGGCTCGGAGCAAGCTTCACGCCTTGGGAGGCCGCAAGTTTACTCACCATGGCCGGAAGGTCGTTGTAGAAAGTGTAGCTGTTGCCCACAAAAAGTATCTGCAACGAATCAGACGCTGCGGCACGCATGCGCCGTCTGGAGGCTGCATCGGCATTAAATGCCAGCGCTGCGGCAAGAAAAACGAGAAAAAGATGTTTTATCATAGCTATAATATTACAGTTCAATCGACAGTTGCAGAGGAAGAGCGTCCGACGATCCTCCTATGCCTACTGTCCATGTGCCGTGAAGAACTCGCCAGTCATCTTCGTCGATATCGAAACGGCTAAAAGTTTCGGGCGTGAGAGTGACGCTGACGCGACGGCTTTCTCCGGGAGCAAGTTTTATTTTCACAAATTCTTTCAGTTCCTTTGCCGGGCACACCATGCCGTCGATTTCCGATTTGCCCGCCACCGGGCCGACATATATCTGAGCGACCTCGGCGGCAGCCATGCTGCCTGTGTTGCACACGGAAAACGAGATAATGAAGTCATCGCCGTCTTTGCTGACAGACGGGTCCGAATACTCAAAAGATGCATAGCTTAGTCCGAATCCGAAAGGAAACAATGGCCTGATTTTATTACGGTCGTAGCCGCGGTAACCGGTGAATATGCCTTCGTTGTACTCCACATGCTTGCATTCGCCTTTTTTGTTTTTTCTCACTTTCGTGCGGTTGTCGCGATAGCTGTCGTGGCAAGGATTCTCGGCGAGTGTTCTGTCCCAGGTTATCGGCAGCTTGCCCGACGGCGATATCCGTCCGGTCAGCACCTCGGCCAGCGCCATGCCACCCTCCTGCCCTGGATACCATGCCATTACAATGCCTTTTACTTTGTCGATAAAGGAGGTGAGATCTACGGCGCCTCCGGCATTGATCACTACTATGGTGTTAGGATTATGTTCGGCTGTTTTCAGAATAAGCTGTACCTGTGACTCCGGCAGGCCGAACGTTCGGTCGGCGCTCTCGCGCTCCTCGGCAGCTGTAAACCCTACGAAAACTACGACATTGTCGGCCTTTCGTACAGTCTTGATTGCATCGGGCTCTGTGAGCACGGTGTCGGCCACATACCTGACGGCTTTGCCGCGCAATTCCCTAAGCCCGGCCAGTGGCGATACGAAGCATACCGGATTTACGGCACCGCTGCCGCCTCCCGACACGATGGTGTCGGCCATAGGACCGAGAACCGCCACGGAGCCTTTGAGCGGAAGGATGTCGTCGTCATTGCGCAGCAACACAATGCCTTCCCGGGCGGCTTCGAGAGCTGTGGCGCGCGAGGCCGTGAAATCGGCATCTTCGGCCGGTTGGTCCTCCGGACGGTCGAGAACACCGAATGCGATTAATGTCTGAAGGATGTGGGTAACCTTGTCGTCGATCGTACGCTCCGTGATGCGACCTTTCGCCATTGCGTCGGCAAGCAGTGAATCGGTAAAGAATACCGGGGCCGGCATCTCCAGATCGAGGCCCGAGTTGGCTGCATTGACGGTGGAATAGACCGATGTCCAGTCGCTCATCAGGATTCCACGGAAGCCCCAGCGAAGCCTCAGAATGTCGGTATTGAGCCAGCGGTTCTCCGTGGCATGGACTCCATTAATCAGATTGTAGCTGTTCATCACTGCACCGACACCGTTTTCCACCGCTTTTCTGAACGCAGGAAAATATATTTCATGAAGTGTCCGCAGGTCGACATCACTGCTTGTGTGGTGACGGCTCCATTCCTGATTATTTGCCGCAAAATGCTTGATGGTGGCGATAACGCCGCGCGACTGTACCCCGCCGATATACTCCGCGGCAATTTCCGAGGCGAGAAAAGGGTCCTCACCCATATATTCGAAATTACGGCCGCACAGCGGGTAGCGGCAGATGTTGACACCGGGCCCGAGCAGTACGGAGATGCCTCGTGCGCGGGCGTCGTCGGCCAGCGATGCGCCGTAGCGCCGCCCAGTGTCGCGGTTCCATGTGGCGGCAAGCATTGTGCCGCAGGGATACAGCACCGAGCTGCTGCAATGGTTGCGAATGCCCTGCGGACCGTCGGAAAACAGCACCCGCGGAATACCGAGCCGTTCGACAGGTCGGAGAGTGAAGCGAGTTTCGCCGGTGATGTAAGATAATTTTTCATCGAGCGTCATCTGCGCGACCAGCTCGCGAGCCCGCGCTTCGTGCGCCTCCGTTATTTCGACGGCATATGTCGGGGCGCCGGCTAAGATCAGCGATATCAGCGCCGCTATTACAGCATATTTTCGCATGTTATTCATTGTCTTGTGTTTGTACGATAAGATAATTAGAGTTAACTTTGCAGGAGCAGGAAGCCGATTTTCTGTCAGATATTTTACGATATGACAAATGCCGAATCTCTTATTATACTGGTGAACTCTCTTTCAAAAAGTGAAAAGAGGAAATTCCGCACAGGCAAAAAAGAAACCGACTACATAGTACTTTTCGATCTTATTGACCACAAAAATATTCATTCTGTCGATATTCTGCAAGAAGAATTCAAAGCCCGTTGCCCAGGTTCGGCTTTCAGCATATCGGTAAAATATCTTCAGAAAACAATACTCGACTCCTTGCTGGCAATACGGCAAAACACCGATTCCTCATATTTCCTGTTTACCCAGGTACTCAAGGCCCGAATACTGTTTGAAAAATCAGTTTATCCGGCGGCACTCGACATTCTTGCCGACGTGAAAAAGAAGGCGGCCGACTCCGAACAGATGGAAATACTGATCTATGCCTCCAATCTTGAGCGTTATGTGATGCTGTTTCTCGACATGCCCGGAATTACAGAGGACGACCTTGTATCGCATCAGGTGGCTCTGAAATCGGGTATACGGAAACTTCAGGAACTTCACGAACAGCTGTCGCTCTACGAGTTGCTCAAGCACAGAGTGCTCAACAAAGGCATCGTACGCTCGCAGGAAGAACGCGACACGCTGAACGACCTTGTTTTCACCGAACAGCACATAGCCCAGAAATCAGCCCTTAGCCAGGAGGCTCTGAAGCGGCATCTTATGTTTCAGGCGGAGTACCTTGCGGCAGTAGGCAACGAGAAATCCGCGAACCATGTGCTGCTGGAACTCCTCAAAGTTGTCAACGACAATCCCTATGCGGAAAATCTGCTCTACCACGTGCAGATTCTTCAGGACCGGCTCGAGAATCTCCGCAATACCCGCCAGTATAAAGATATTCCTGTGATGGTCGATCGCCTTATGAACATAGGAGGCAACTCACGGAACATCGACGGACAGCTGAAAGCGGTCGCAGCCCTTTATTCTTTTCTTCCGCTGCTCGACCGCGGAGATTTCGCCGGAGCCAAAAACATAATCGACGGAAACGAAACGCTCAGGCCGGAGAATCTCATGCATGTGAATCTCAGTCTGGCAGCCTCGATATGCCTCTACATATCGCTGACCTACCTCGGCCTGAAAGATTACCGGAAAGCCAAACGCGCCCTTGTGCAGGCCACTCTCGGAGGAGCCTCTGACATTCCGCTGGCAAAGACGATCCGCCTCACAAATCTTATCCTCCGCTACAAGACCGGCGATGAGGATTTTGTGTTCAACGAAACCCGCTCTCTGCACCGCAGCCTGTCGCGGCAGGGAAAAGCCTACAGAATGGAGGCTCTTCTGCTGGACATGATGTCGAAAGGCCCGATGGGAATGATGAGCACACGCCGACGCGAAAAGTACTGGGAAAACATCGCTCCGAAACTTAAATCAATCCGAAGCGATGTTTTCGAACGTCAGCTTCTGAAGATATTCGATTTCACGGCATGGGTAGAATCGGAAGTACGCCGTCTGCCATTAGGCGACATTCTTCGGCTTCACAATGAAGAGTATCACTGATTCGCCGCCCCACGGGATAGTCGGGCATCGCGCCCGGACGCGAGCACACATACGCAGCCGTCTCTACGGCAGTGCGCAGACATTCGCTGATAGGGTAGCCGTCGAGCAGGCTTGCTATAAACGCGCCTGTAAAAGAATCGCCGGCGCCTACAGTGTCAGCCACCGCCACTTTGGGTGCCGGCAGGGTGTAGGTATTGTCGGCAGTAAAGACCGTACCTCCATGTTCTCCTTTAGTCTCGATAACCATTATCAGACCATAGTTGTCGATAAGCCGTCGGCAGAATGTGGCATCATCATCTCCGTCGAAGCCTAAAAGATTCCGCACGGTGCCCACTTCCTCATCGTTTATTTTGAGAATATCGGCTATATGCAGCGATTCCGCTATTATTTTTTCATCAAAATAGTTCTGCCGGAGGTTTATGTCGAAAATTCTTATTGCCGTCCGTGGTACCGCCCGGATAAAAGCCCGGATAGCCTCGCGGGAGTCCTTTGAGCGCTGTGCCAGCGTGCCGAAGCACACGGCGTCGGTCCGGGCGGCAAGTTCCATTATCTCCGGCGAAAGACCTATGTGATCCCAGGCGACGTCCCTGCATATGTTGTACTCCGGCTTTCCGTTTTCGTCAAGGACAACCTCCACTGTGCCTGTAGGGTATTCCACAGTGCCGGTATATAATTCGATATTTCTTTTTTTCATGACATCGGCAAGCTCTTTTCCGAGCATATCGTTTCCGACAGCACTCACCACGGCGCCCCGGCAGTTTCTTCCGCTTTTCGACACATGATATGCAAAATTACATGGTGCTCCTCCGGCAGCTTTGTCATCGGGAAGAATATCCCAGAGAAGTTCTCCGATGCCGACTACAGTTTTTTTCATACCTGAAGCTGTTTCTTATTCAATCAAGATGTATCATCACTTTCATACATTCCTCGCGGTTATTGTCGATGCAACGGTATGCGTCGGCATAGCGCTCGAATGGGAAACGGTGAGTGATCAGCGGGCTGACCTTAAGCCTGCCCTCGCCGAGCCACTGTGCGGCCTGCTCGAAATCCTCATGCTTGTACATCATCGAACCGATAATTTTAAGCTCATGCTCGTCGAGTTCGGCAAAATTTACCGACGGCGGATTTGTGAATACGGCAACAATGACGATATCACTGCCTTTCTCGATATTCGCAACAAGGTCGGTGATGCAAGGCTGTGCTCCCGACACCTCGAAAGCGACCTGAAAGCCTTCTTCGCCGAAAACACGCTGTACGGCATCACGGAACGGTTCATTCATGGTGTTGGCCGTGTGCTCAATGCCACATTCACGGGCTTTTTCGAGACGAAGATCGCTTATGTCTGTAAGGAGCACTTTTTTTGCGCCCCGGGCCACGACACACTGGGCTACAAGATTGCCTATTGT
The DNA here is from genome assembly GCA_902462525.1 of uncultured Porphyromonadaceae bacterium. Lineage (GTDB taxonomy): Bacteria > Bacteroidota > Bacteroidia > Bacteroidales > Muribaculaceae > CAG-873. Next base: position 7,323 of record CABQCA010000003.1, read on the forward strand.
TCCGGCACCGGTGATCACTACATTCTTGCCGGCGACATCGGTGCGGGCGGAGGCATGTACACCCACAGCACACGGTTCCATAACGGCAATATGCTCGTATTCGAGGGCGGCTGATGCCTTTATTATCCTGTCCTCAGGTACCACGAAATATTTCTGGGCGCAGCCCGGTGCCTGGAAACCCTGTACTTTAAGTTCTTCGCACACATTGTAGCGGCCGTTGCGGCAGGGTCCGCACTTGCCGCACACAATCTGTGGACGAGCGGTCGCACGGTCGCCGACAGCCACTTTCGTTACTCCCGGACCGACGGCAACAACCTCGGCCCCGTATTCATGTCCCTGAATGACGGGATAGGTCACAAAAGGATGCTGGCCGTGCCACACATGAATGTCACTGCCGCACACACCAATGTCGTGTATGCGGAGCAGAATATCTTTTTCACCAAGTGTACCTGCTTCTATGGATGGTACTTCCACATATTCTATCTTATGCGGTTCTGTTACTCGTGCCTGTATCATTGTCTTTTCTTTTTTATTTGTATTTCGCAAGTTGAAAACTTGAGTTGATTCAATAATCGCCGTTACCGTCAAGCAACGTTTCGACTTCGTGCCGGTATGGGATGGCTTCCATCATTCCCTCCCGGGTGATTGTAAGGGCTGCCGCATGATTGGCGAAATTCATTGCCTGCGTAAATGATTTCCTTTCAGAAAGAGCCACACAGATTGCAGCACAGAAAACATCGCCTGCTCCCGAACTGTCGAGGACCGTGACATCTACCGCCGGGAAACGCTCGAACACTCCTTTGTGGTAAAGAAGAGCTCCTATAGGCCCCATGGTGATGATTGTTGTCTCGACACCTTTGGCTTCTATAATTTTCGCCGCCTCCATGGCACTGTCCCAGTCGGTGATTTCTATGCCGGTCATCATGCGCGCTTCCGTACGGTTGGGCGCCATGATTGTTGCCAGACGATAGAGAATATCGGGCAGAGTCTGACGCGGCGACGGATTAATAATCACCGGCACGTTGTTCTCGCGGGCCACACGGGCGGCATAAAGAGCGGTCTCTATGGGTGTTTCAAGTTCGATAAGCACCACGCGGGCTTCCTGCAGTTCGTTGCGGCATTTGTCGATTTCGGCCTTTGAAAGAGTGGTGATGCCTCCCTGGGCAAGAGAAATGTATTTATCGCCGGCTTTGTTGAGCATTATAAGGGCGACACCTGACGGGTGGTTGGGATCAGGGAAGATGTAGTCAGTCCGTATGCCTTCTTCGGCAAACATCTGTTTCGCCTGACGCCCAAACAGGTCGTTGCCGGTCTTAGTGATGAGGCTTACGGAACCACCGAGGCGCGAGGCTGCCACAGCCTGGATTGCGCCTTTGCCGCCGGCGCTGAGGCGGAAACGACCACCGGCAACGATATCACCCACACCGGGCAGATGCTCGGTCTGGATCGCCATGTCGGTATTGGTGGAACCGATTACTACTATTTTGCACATGTTTTTTTCATTTAAGAGTTCATAAAGTAATAAGTTGAAAAAGTTAAGATATTGGCATCGTCAAGCTCACAGGACGTGCCACCCGTTCCTCAAAACTATTTTCTTGACTTTCTTGACCCATTACTTATTCAACTATCCGCCAAAGCCCCACCGGACATAGTCTTTTTGCTTTTGGAACGGAAGTAGCGCGCACCGAAGTAGAGCAGCGAAATAATATACATCAATGCCGCGCCGCCTGTCATCACCGAGGTGGTGTAGGATTCATAGTCATCGGACATCAGTAGCACCGTAAGAAGAATTGCGATGCTTGTGAGAGTGGCTACGAAGCAGTTTATCGCCACATACGATATGGAGCGTGCCGATTGACGGTCCTCTTCTGTCGGCGTCATGTTCTCTTCCGGTTCGATAAGAGCCTGTATGCGGTCATAGCCACAGTCGGTTTTGCCGCGAAGCCTGTCGTACACTTCGAAAGCACCCAGCAGCAGGCAGGGAAGAAGCAGGCCTATCGATGATTCAAGCAGCGTGGAACTTACCTTTCCTGAGAGGACTGCCTTCATAGTAAATCCGAGAGCATAGGTTACTGCCATGCAGAGCATGACCTGACGCCCTGTGATGCGCCGCGAGAAGACCGCCCATACGCATGGTATGTAGAGCGGGCTGATGACAAGCGTGAGAATTGTCACGACAACCTTTTCGGCACCGCCTGCGTAGGGTATCAGAAGCGCCATTACAAGAATAGTAAGACCGTAGACGAATGTAAAGACCCGACCGATTCTTATCCTCTTGGGCTCGGGTGTGTCAGAACGTCTGGTACAATAGATGTCGTAGGTGAAAACGTTGGCAAAGACATTCAGCGTACCCGATACCGTCGACAGTGTAGCCGATACCATCGCCGCGAGCATCACGCCGAGCATACCGTTCATAAGCACACGCTGGCTCATGAAGACATAGGCCTGCTCGGGGTTGGCATTGGGTTCGAGAATGCGGAAGCACATCGCCGGCAGATACCATATAATGGGCGTTGCAAGATAGAGCGCGCCCACAAGATAGTTGCTGCGTCTGGCGTCCCTCTTGGTCGGAATCGAAAGATAGCGCTGCACAAAAGGCCAGTCACCGCCAATCATAAAAGCGTTGAGGAAGAACCACAGCACCATCCACAACATTGTGTATTCGTTGCTGAAGAGATCGAAGAAACCCTCGGGAGCGAGGTTCACAAAATTCGACATACCTCCGACTTCGTTGACCGACAGAGGTATCATGAACACCACCATCGTCAGGAGAACGCCGAACTGTATCATATCGGTCATCAGCACAGCCAGAAAGCCTCCGGTAACGGTGTAGAACAGGCATATTATGCCTAAGAAGGTCACTGCCCACGACACCGAAAGATGCCCTGTTGAATCGGCGAGGAAGCCGCCTCCGGGAAGTTCGACCAGCGCCGACACGACAACAGCGATGGCATAGAGTGCCACTGCTGTGTGGACGCCGCGCCCGACAATGCCGGCGATGGTATAGAAATCTATGGTATGGCCGCCGAAACGGACCACCAAGAACTCACCCGGGCTTTTGATGCGCATTTCACGCCACCGGCCCGCAAGATATTTGCCGGCAAGAAAACTCGAAAGGCCTACCGTCATTCCGACAACAGCTGCCACCAGACCCGACCGGTACGCCACACCGCCCCAGATAACGAATGTGCCGGCCGAGAAAAGTGTCATATAGGTCGACAGCCCTGAAAGCCACCAGGAAGAATTGCGTCCGGCAATGAACATATCTTCGGAACTCTTTATCTTCCTTGACATTATGAGACTTACGGCGACAAGCCCTATGAAATATATTGCAATTACAATGTAATCGATCGGTTTCATTTGTCGTGAATTTCAGATGGATTCCGTAAAAAGTTTTTCCTTCGGCGTGTCGATTACTTTCAGGAAGAAATTCCGCAGGTCGGCCCAGCGGTAGAAACCGGGAGCGTATTGCTCTACAGGGATTTTCGCTTCTTTCTCGTTAAGAAGTATGCGCACTATTGCATCGTCGGGCTTACCATCCTTACGGTTGAAGAAAACCAGCTGCACGTTTGCAGCCATCGGAGTAAGGTCGGCAACATTCCATGTCACGATAGTTTCCTCCGGGTCGTCAGACAGAATGTGCGACGTGTTGAGGTGCATCAGAGGGATAAACGACATCAGGCATATGTCATGTCCGAAGCGGAGATCGGCAGCCCGATCGCCTTTGACGAGCGCTGAATCGGCTCTGACGACAAAATCCTTCAGCAATCGTTTGGCATAGTGCACGGGCCAGCCCCCATTGGCCGGATCCGGACCCCGCTTGGAATAACACCGGCGGCTGTCGGCAACGGCCATCCAATAGAGCTGTTCGGGCGTGAAGATTTCGTAGACCGATTCCTCGGGCATCACGTTTTTCAAGCTCGTGGCGAGGTTGAAGAGCGAGTAGAAATACTTAGTAGAAGCTTTTTTGCTGCCGAACATATCCTTGCGGAACAGTTTCGAATACGTCGTTTCCGGTTTGCATTTTCGGTCTATGGTATTCCAGAATTCATCGAGGAAGAGACCGTTGTCGCAGTAATCTTTGTACTCGCGGCATATTTTGTTTGCCGAGCCCTGAATAAAATTCAGTTCGAGTGTCGATTTGTCGGAGGCCTCCTTATCGATTTTCAGGGCCGGATATACCTCCTTGAGCCCCTCGCAGAACGATGCCATGCTGATAATGCACCGCGGCACGTTGGTCGACCTTGCGTCGATATATAATTTTTTGTTGAAGAGTTCCGGATATTCCATAGCCATGCGTCGGGCTATGCCTTTGTGCTGGGCCGCTCCCAACGGCGACAGCGAGCCTTCCATGCCGGCAGCCTGCGCAGTGGCCCGGGCTATTTTATCACGTATTCTCGCGCCGGTAGCTGTGAGGACCCCGAGCGAGTCGGCCTTGTTCATTACATTCAGCAGACTTGTGTAGTTGCTTTCCTTAATCATCCACCGGGAGCCATGCCGGCCGTAATGGCTGATATACACCGGTCTGTACCCTTCCGGTACGGGCGAAAACACTCCGGCCGTATCGGGATAGACCATATATATGCCGGCCGAGGCATCGGGGTCGGCCTCGATTCTTTTCAGAAGACTGTTGTCGGCAAAAGCCTGAGCCGGCAAGATGGCGGCCGACAAAAGGGCCGCTTTCCATAAACGGTAGGTATTCATTATATCAATATTTATCGGTTGAGAATGCCTGAGGGCGCTCTATGGTCTGACGATATTCTTTTCCGCAGGCATCGGTCCAGCTTATCTCCACAGGGGTGTCGGGGGCTGAGGCCACTGCGCGGAATGCAAAAAATTTGCGCGGTTTCGCATAATTTTTGGGGAACTCTTCTTCCCATACCGATTTCTGAACCATGAAAGTTGCGTCGTAAAGCGGATTCTGCATAACCACAGGCTCCACTTCGAGTTCTTTGCCGTTTTCAGTCACCTTCAGCGTTCCGGCCGGGTCGTAAGCCCAGATATTGATGTATATGCTGTTGTCAGGCTGTTCGGAATAATCGCTCCACTTAGGATAGTGAGCCCTGAAAACACGCAGTTCGGCGTTTCCGGCAAAATATTCTTTCACCCTGTTGAGATCGAAAGCCATGAACTGACGGCCCGGCTCTTCCTCGAATGTCTCATGCCGCCAGATAAAGTCGGGACCATCGAACTCAAAAACCTCATAACCTACCGGATTTCCGTCGGGACACAGATTGCGTCCGCCGAAAGCCGAGTTCCACCACCACGAGCCGCAGACGCCGGCAATGTTGTGGTCGGCCCGCACTTTTTCGCCCGGAAGACGGCGTGTCATCTGCTTGTGCGAATGACCCGAGAGGAAATGCACGTTCTCAAACGGTTCAAGAATTTCGAGCAGCCGCCCGGTCGATTCTTTTTCGGTGCGTATGCTGGCGTCGGTCGATGTCCCCTTTGTGGCGAAAACAGGACCGTGTACGGCGATTATCAAAGGCATATCGGCCGGCAGACCGGTAAGGTCTTTCTGAAGCCATTCGAGCTGTTCGTCGGTGAATTTCTCACTGTAATTGCGCTTGCCGGCGACGCCTTTCCGCGAAGATGGTTCGTGCAGCGGGTCGTTGATGTAGTACATATTGTCGAGAACGACATAATGCGCCTTCCCGAGATTGAACGAGTAATATCGCGGACCGAAAACTTTCATATACGGACGTGCGGCATTCAGGTCGCAGTCCGGACCGGCCACAGCCGAAGGGTCATTGTCATGATTTCCCATAAGGTTGAAAAACGGAGTTGGGAAATCAACTTCATTGAGCACTTCGCGCAGACGGACTATCGGAAATTCGTTTTCGAACCAGCGCACGTCCCATGTTCCGTCGCCAAGATGGATGGTATATGGAGTCAGGCCCTTGTCTTCAAGCTGCTTCACTTCATTGCGAAGGCGGTCCATGTATACTGTTGAAAAACGGCCGACGTCATTTCGCTGGTTGGCCAGATGCATGTCGGTAATAACTATTAGACCATGCCGGTCGTTTTCATTTCTGACAAGTCGGAAATCAAGCCTCTCGAACTTATCGGGCGCAGCAGTGAAATCGGCCCAGAACTGCGGCATCACATCATCACGGTATGCCTCATAGCCCGATGGAACGGAGACAAATACCTGAGGATTCTTCTTTTCCGACTTTATGTAGTATGCGCCTTTGCGGTCGGTTTTTGTCACGGTATAGCCGTCGGACACTGTCACGCCGGCCAAAGGTTTGCCGTCGCACTCTACAGTCCCGGCAACGGTCACACCTCTTCCGGGTTTTATAGGGAGGTCCGACCGCCAGGTGCTCTGGGCACCGGCTATAATGCCGATACCGCAAAGCAGAAAATATAGTGTTGTCTTTTTGAAATTCATTTATATGACTGTTTATTCTGAGAATAAATCAACACCCTTGGCACTCAGATTATTCTGCAATTCCTTTACATCGAGTTCGCGCGGCGACACTCCTTTTTTAGCGGTCAGAGCGGCTGCCGTGCCGGCGGCCTCGCCCATTGCCATACATATCGACATTACGCGATAGGAGGCATGAGCTCTGTGTGTGCCCGATATGCAGCGTCCTGCGGTAAGAAGGCCCTCGATACCTGCAGGAAGCAGGCAGCGGTAAGGAATGTCGTAGGGTATCACATACTGGATTTTGTCCTCGGCCTGGCCGGCGCCGGCCGGATTGTGAATATCGACAATAAATTCAGCTTTGTGGACCACGACATCGTCGAAGCGCTTTCCGGCAGCCATTTCCTCGGCCGTGAGCACATAGTCGCCTTTCACCCTGCGTGTTTCGCGGACACCTGTAGTGGCACCGCTTCCTATGCACCGGCAGTTTTCGTAGCCGGGCACATTTTCGCGGAGGAAATCAGTCAGAAGCGCAATCTGCCGGCGCAGTTCGGTGTCGGCGGCGAATATCTCGTCGACATGTGTCATGTCGACACCGTTGACCTGCGTGGTGTTCACCTGGCGTTGTCCGGCATGTACAACCGGATGAAGCCTTACGGCGGCAAGATTGGCCGGAATCTTACCCTCGTCGGCGCGGTGCCTGCACCAGTCGAGGAAGCGTTCGCCGTCGAGCTCCACATTATCGACATCGCCTATGCATATCAGGCCCCGGTTTTCGTCAACACCGTCGATCGTAAACTCAAGCGTGACGGGCTGCATCAGGCCGTCCTCGCGTCCTTTCATTATTTCGGCTCCTGCGACTGCGGCCACTATGCCGTCGCCCGTGCAGTCGACCACGACCGGCGCCGTAAGGGCGAGAGGGCCTTCGTTTGTCGCGAGAACAAGCCCCTTTATGCGATTGTCTTCCATTATGGCATCGTAGACCGTGCACTGCAGATAGACGTCGATATTAGGGTGATTCACGAACTCGGCCAACGACAGCTTTGCTTTCTCGAAATCGTGGGCCTTTCCGGTCACACCTATCATATCGTTGTCGGGTATTTCGAGAATATCCACAAGTTCGTCGCGCATTGTGCCGGTGCCGACCATGCCGAGGACCGGACCCACATAGCCGGCCGTGAGATTGCCGCCCACGACACCGTAGCGCTCAACAAGCGCCACATGGGAGCCGAGGCGCGCCGCTGCCACGGCTGCACAAAGTCCGGCCGGACCTGAGCCGGCTATGATCACATCGTACTCCCCCTTGACTCTCACAGGAGTGGTATGCTGTATCGTTTTCATTGCTTCAAAATGTTATCGGATTATTTTATAGATAGCCGAAGAAATTCCCGGCATTTTCACTTTCAGACTGTTATCCTTGCATTTCACATCTACTTTTCCGGTCGATATAAGTTCTGTGGCTTCAGCAGCGGCTAAGGGCAGAGTGACAGTCACTTTTCTGCCGGCAGGATTCAGCAACACGAGAAATTCGCCGGAATCACCTTTGCGTACATATGCGAGAGGATAGGACTGTTCGGCATCGCTTACTATCTCCCAGTCGCCATCGTTGGCAAGCGCAGGGTATTGGCGGCGTAGCTGCAGCATGGCTTTCGTATGGGACAACATCGATTCGGGATCGTTCTTTTGAGCCTCCACCGTCAGCCGGCCGCCGTCGGTGAAGACGGGCAGGAAAAGGGAGTCGGGCGCGGCCGTCGAAAAACCGACCGACGGCGTATTGTCCCACTGCATGGGTGTTCGTGTGCCGCTGCGTTCCTCGCGCGAGCCTTCGACACTCGGCAGCCCTTTAACATTCCTCATGCATATTTCATCGCCATAGTGGATGAAAGGAACTCCGGGCATGGAAAGGATAAACGTCATGTACACCTTGCACTGCTGCGGGGTGTCGCGTCCTTCTGAGTTGAGTCGCATAACATCGTGGTTCGAGGTGAACATGGCTATGTAGCCGTGCTTTCGCGACTTGCGGTAGATTTTGTCGTATTCTTCAGCGAAGCGCCCGATGCTTCCCTTCCCCTCGCGGTGGAACCAGGCGTTGTCGGCTACCGATTTCTGTTTGTTGCCTGCTCCGCGCAGAAGATCGGAGAACCAGTCGTTGCGGTGCAGAAGTGCGAAATCAACATCGAAACCGGCCGGCAGCGACTGTGTCGGCACACCCCATTCCGAGATAAGAACTTTACCGGGATATTCCTTGTCGATCCACCGGCGCATATCGGCCCAAAGTTTCATAGTTTCTTTTTTACCCTTGTCGTTCTTTACGAGCGAGGCCGCCATGTCGATTCGAAAACCGTCGACACCCATGTCGAACCAATAAGCCATTATGTTCTTCAGTTCGCGGCGCACGGCCTTCGGACCGGGTGCGTCAGTCGGCTGTTGCCACGGCTTTTCGGGGTCCGGCGAGCCATACCCGAAATTAAGCGCCGGCTGGCAGGGATAGTAGTTTTTAAGATAGTATCTGCGGTCGGGATCGGCGACCATTTCAGGATCTACGGCATCGCCGACCGGCACCCATGCGCCAAGTTTCGAGCTTTCGGGGTCCGGGAGTGCTTTCCGCTCTGCAAGAGCTGCGGAATCCTTGAACGAAATACGGTTGCAGAAAATATAATAGTCGGCGTATCTTCCTTCCGGCCCTTCCGTCAGAGATTTGACGAACCATTCGTTTTTCCGTGACGTGTGTCCCGGCACAAGGTCGAGGCACACTTTCAGGCCCCGTGCGTGAGCTTCGTCGACAAGACGCCTTACATCTGCATTGGTGCCGAAACGGGGGTCTACTTTGTAGTAGTCAGTAACATCGTAGCCGCCGTCGAACCACTCCGACACATAAATGGGATTCATCCAGATGGCGTCGGCACCGAGGCCCTTCACATAGTCGAGACGCGAAATAATGCCGGGAATATCGCCTACGCCGTTGCCGTCCGAATCCATGAACGAACAGGGATAAATGTCGTAGAATACAGCCGATTTCAGCCATTCGGGAGTTGTCTCGTGAGCGCTGATGCTGCCTGCGCCGCCAATAGCACAGACGGTGATAAAACTTAGTATTTTTCGGAAGTTCATGAAGCTATCGGATTAGATGTTTTGTCACTCCTTTGCTGTCGCGACGGAAATAGATTCCCGGTCGTAACCCTCCGGACGGATATACTTTCAGGCCTGAGATGTCGAACCATTCAATCTTGCTGCCGGCCTGCCCTATGGTGATGTTTTCGATTCCGGAAGGGTCGGAACTGCCGGCGGCATAGCCTACGGTCAGTTCAGGCATTTCAATGCGGCCTTCGGCACGGCCCGGATCGCCGGGCGAAATTGTCAGCGACACGAATGTGAGCGGAAAGACAGCCGCATCGTTAATGTCGAAATATTTGTCGAGCGGCAGGGTGATGTCTGCAGTGCCGTCATTTTCGAAATCGTCGACAGCTACCGCAGTTGTCGCCATAGCATTGGCCGCCTTGAGTGTGAGCGTGATTTTCGACGGCTTAGCCGTAGCGGAGGATATCCGCATGCGCATATACGAAGGTTTGTCATTCAGTTCCACACGATCGGTGAGAGTGATAGTGCCACCGGCCTTTATGTTCATGCTGTAGTCGACAGCGATGCCGTTGCCGAGCGTCGATACCCTGGCATTTCGGACGGTGCTGCATTTTACGTTCCATGCCGATGCGTCGCTTTCAATCGGAATGTACTTTACATCGCGGATTTCTACGGGAACAGAGGCCGCGAGACCATTGTACGAGGCACTGAGCACACCGCTTTTGCCGGTAGCGCGGAAAGAGCCGTTGTCAAGAATCTCGCCGACCTCGGACCCGCACATAAATTCAACGCCTTCGAGGTCTTTGTCGACAATAAGACCGGCAGCGTTATAGCCATAGACGACGGGACGGTAGACCGCTTGCGAGGGAAGCACAGTCTTCCAGTCGGCGAAGCGTATTTCAGCTACAGTCTTGTCCGCGACATTGCCGCTGACAGTAGCGAAGATGCCGCTGCCGACAGTGCGCTCGCGGCCGTCGCTTGGCTTGTTGCAGACCCCGAACGCCGAGTTGTAGAATGTCGACGACCCCCCTCCGTCGAGATTGACGGCTTCCGAGGCACCGGCATAAATCATAAGATCGGCAAGCTGATTGTCGGTCACGCCTTCAGAGGCTCCGCGACCGTCAACAACCATCATTATAATCTTGCTTTTGTCGTTGCTGTAGCCGATGGCCGTGCGCGGGTGTTTCTCAACCGCATCGGCGCGGCCGCCGTCGCTCAGAGTGGCATTTCCGTCACTTACAATGTAGGGATTTCCTCCGACAGCCTGCATCGGAGTTATACTTTTATCGCTGATTGCAGCACGACAACCGATGCTTACACGTTCGCCGACAGATAGCGTTTCAAGGAAACCTGCGCCCGAGCCACGACCGAAGAGCACTACCCCATCGGCCGGAATTTCGAGATTGCCGCCGGAGGTGGCGGTGGCTGTGACTTCGGCAATCAGTGTCGAGGTGCCCATGAGAGAGCCAGATACGATTTTTGCAGATACTTCAGCGCAGGCACCTGCGTATTTTGTCTGGAACGTCGATTTCCACCCTTTGCGAGTATAGACGGTTACGGCGTTGTCGGGAGCTTCGTCACCACTGTAGTTTATATTTTCGATGTTTACGCCGCCCAATGTCGCCGAATTACCTCCGGCGGTGACATAACTCCGGGAAAAATCAAGACATCCTATTACCGGCGTACCGTTTTCGTCGATTATGAATTGCTGTCCTTGCGGCGATGTCTTTATTATTTCACCATCGACAATACTCGTGTACATGGAAAGGCGGGGACGCTGACTTCCGTCGGGATAAGTGGAAACAACGTCAAAGAAATCGCCGTTCACGCCTGCGAAGAAAACATTGTTTTCATCCGACATTCTCTCTGCCATTGAAGATGCCGTCTCCAGCCTGTTGGCAGTAGCCGGGTGTGCGGCTCTGATGCTCAGACCCGGCGTTGCATTATCGATGGTGTAATAGTAAACATCGAGTGTCTGAGAACCCCGGAGATGAAGATTTGTCTGCCATGTGCCGGGTCCGATTTTCGCATGGCAGACAGTGTCAACACTCAGAACAGTACCGTCGAGCGACACTTCCGAAGCATTCGAAACTACAGATGCTAACAGTGCGAAAAATAATGTCAGAGATAGTTTTTTCATCGGATTTATAAGTGGTTTAGTAAGGAAAGGCGGCCGCGCCGCTGACGGCACGGCCACTTTTCAAACCTATAATCTATTTTACTATCATTTTCTTACCGTTTACGACATAGATGCCAGGCGCAGCAGGCTTTTCAACCTTTACGCCGCCGATTGTATAGATAGCATTCACAGCCGGAGTGAAAACCGATACGTTCTCTACGCCCGATGTCTGCGGCGGCACGGGCATCTCGAAATGGTCTGCTACAACATCGGCGGTGTTCTTGTAGCTGTCGCCATCCTGAACGACGACAGGTGTTCCGGGTACGAACGAAGGATAATCGTCGGAGTCTATTTCCTGACCCCATATAGGGTTGTCAGAGCTTCGGTTGTTAAGATACCAGCACATTTTGCCGGTTGCCTGCCACTGGTCGGCAAATACTTTCCACAGAGGATGCACGGCATCGGCCGGAATATCGTAAGGAGCGGGAACTTTTGTATTTGTGCCGCTCTGACAAGCCTGATAGAGGGTTACGGGCGTTTTGGCGTTGCCCCCGAAGAAGAAATTGTAGCCATTCCAGCCGTCGGCAGTATATGATTCCTGCAAACCGCATACCAGAATCTGGGCTATCGGACTCGGATTGGCCTCTTTACCCGATGCGTTTACGTATTTGATTGTGGTGGTGGTAAAACAACCTTTGGCGTCGGCTGTAGCACACGACGATGTCATGGCTCCAACCTGCTTACCGACAACACTGCCTGTATTATAGCAGTTTGTAAACCTGTAGGCAATCCGTGAGCTGGCCTTGCCGGCTATACCGCCGGCAAGAGCATCGCCGGTGGTTCCGTTAGCGCGTACATCGGCTTCGTTGCCCACGCAGGTGAATTCGATGACACCCATTTCCACTCCGTCGTCCGCAACGGCCTTACCCAGCAAAGCGGCGACATTGTTAAGACCGGTGACTGCCGAACCGCTTTCGATAATGATATTGCGGAAACGGGCACCGTTGGTTGCGACGCCGAAAAAGCCCACATCGTTACCCTCGGCTTCGTTGATTTCCAGGCTGCGGATTTTGAAGTAATGGCCGTCAAAGACTCCTTTGAAGGGATTCTCCGCAGTGCCGATAGAGATATGATTTTTATTGAAATAATCGAGGTCGGCGGTAAGAACACCGCAGATGTCGGTACTGCCCGAATTTACGAGCGCGCCGAATTCTTCCATATCTTCTACAGTGGCGATTTCATAGACACCCTTTTCGTTTGTTGTCAGAGCTGATGCAGCTCCTACACCGGTGGCAAGCAGCACTGCCGCAATAAGTAGTTTTTTCATCATAATATTTGCTTAGAGGAAGTTAAGAGATTTTAGCTATTTCACGAGCACTTTTTTCCCGTCGATGATGTAAAGACCGGGCGCGGTGACATTGTCGATTTTAATGCCCTGAAGATTATATGTGCCTGCACGTTTAGCGGCCTCAGAAACTGTGACGGTTTCGATTCCCGACATCTGCCGGGTGGCTGCATTCGTCACTTCGGTGTTGTAGAAATTCCAGTCGGCAGCGTCCTTGAACACTACCTTTGCCCCTGGCATGAACGTGGGTCTGTCGCCTTCGTCGAGATTCTGACCCCATACACAATTTTCATCGGCCTTCATATTGTTAAGATACCAGCACATACGGCCTGTAGCCTCCCAGGGAATGGGATTGAGTTTGATAAGAGTTGTGAAATATCCGTCGAAGTCACTAAGGGAAAAGGGCGCTTTCCATGTTTTTGAATTTTTCGAGAGTGCCGGATTGGGAATGGCATTGTAGATAGTCGAAGTGGCGGCTTCGGAGTCGCTGTTGCGGAAGAAAAAATTCCACGACCAGTCGCCGAGACTTTCTTCAAGATCGTTTCCGGTCATGTATGCGGATATAGGATCCGGATCCTTGGCTTTTACTTCTTCGGAAGTCGCACGCTTCACGGTGTAGGTTGTCCAGCACGAATTGAGCTGAGCCTTGAGTACACGGCATGTCATGGCACCGACGGCACTCCCCTGTACATCGCCTGTGTTATAGCAGTTGACAAAGCGGTAGTAGACATTGTCGTTGGCCGGTCCGGCAATGCCGGCTGCACGATGGTTGCCGTTCGGGTCGCCGTAGCAGAGAATTGTAGCCTCATTGCCGATACAGGAAAAATCGATGATACCTTCGACTGCATCGCGGCTTTGGCCGACCACCGAAGCGCATTTATCCGTACCGAAGAATGTACACGAACTGTCGATGACAAAATTCGAAAAACCGGCACCTACAGCGGCGACCCCGAACAATGCCAGATTCGTGCCATCGGGATTCTCCATAATCAGGTTGAGAATACGGTGATATCCGCCGTCGAATTTACCGCGATATGGATTTTCAGTGGTACCGATAGGTGTATGAGCCACATTTTCCATATCGATGTCTGCGACAAGAATACCGTCGATGGCGCAGTTACCGCTGTTTACCAGCGAGGCGAACTCCTCAAGCTCCGACGCATCGGATATCTGATATGCTCCCGACCCATTCATTGTCAGAGCTGATACCTGCAACGTTGAGACTGCACCGATGCAAGCGCTTAGCAATAATGTTTTTGTTGTCATGTTTTTCATTTTTATGTTCGGTTTCAGATTTAATTACTTTTGTATGGACCGAATATCGCTTTCACACGGTAGTCCTCATTGCTGTCATCGAGCACATAGACCATGTAGTCGCCGTCCGGACGGACACGGAATACTATGTGGCCGTTCCATGAGCGAAACCTGTCCGCAGCCTCGGCGAGAGGTTCACGGCTGCCCTCCGCGATGTTTGTGGAAAATATATCAATGTCGGGGTTAGCCGCCACAAACCTGCGGATTGCCGGGATTCCGGGCTGCTCGGTGCGCCAGGGATTAACCCACAGAACATCGGGACGCAATTTGTTGACCAGCTCCGTGCTGTTGGCATTGGTGGAACCATGGTGACTGCCTTTCATCACTTCCACTTTATTGACAACCGAAACAATCGGCGCCTCCTGATTCTGCCAGTCCATTCCTGCGGGAGCTTCCCACTGGAGATCTCCGGCGGTGTACAAGTTGAATTTATTGAATGACAGCATCATTGCTATACTGTAGATATTGCCGTCGGGATTACCTCCTGATATTTCAGAAGCTTTCAGAGGAATAGTGCGGACTGTTTCACTGCCGGTGCCGGTCCATGCGTAGCCGGAGGCATACAGAATCCTTATGTTGAAGCCGGGATAGGCCGAAGGATTATATTTCAGAACGATCTGATCTTCATGGCCGACTTTAGCTGTTTCATAGACAGTGCCGTTGGTATCCATTGTCCACTTGAGGAAACGGAGATAGTCGCGCATACGGTCGGATGTAGCGAGTGTCACAGGAAGTGTATAGCCGCGGTCGATTATTTTTTCAAATATTAATGTCGAGCCGAGTCCGGCAAGGCCGTTGACATAAAAATTGCCGACAGGATGCTTTGTAATTACCGGGAATTCGGGATATTTCTCCGGCCATGAACCCATGTGGTCTTCATGAAAGTGAGAGTTTACAAAATAATCGACATAGAGACCTCTCGGATTAAAGTGACGGATGTAGCGCAGCGACACATCGGTGGCCGATACCGAAGCGTCCGGACGCGGAGGCGTCACACCACCGACACCAAGCCTGTCGCAGATAGCCTGTGTCACCAGCGAGCCGGCTGCGTCGACAAGCATTGTGGTGCCGTCGGGAAGAATATAAAAATTCGATTCTCCGCGGCCTGTACTTATGGAGTGAATTTCGAGATTGCCTTCAGTCCATTTCGGCATTGTCTCTCCTATCTCAGGCTCTGTCTGAGTATCCGCGGATACCGGAAGTTCTTTCTTCGGTGCATCGTTATTGTCATCACTGCAGCTTGCAAAGGCTGTGAACGCCATACACAATGCTATGAGTATGCTTATTCTTGTTTTCATATCTTTAAGGGTGAAAAGTGAAGAGTGAAAGGTGAAGGGTTGAGGATTGAAAATTAAAAGTTAAGAATTAAGAGTGGAAGTTCCTCGTACCTCGCCCCTCCTACCTCGCTCCTGAAATTAATATCCCGGATTTTGTGTCATCCCGGGGATAAGAGACACGTCTTCGAGTGGCAGTGGCAGCAGATAGCCTTTGGCGGGGTCAAATGTTCGTTCCATGGTTTTTCGGAATTTACCTGATTCCAGCAGCGGCGAGAGGTCTACAAGCCCGCTGCTCTCTATCACAGGAAGGACACCCTTCGGATAATAGTAGTCGCCGCTCCTGATATTTCTCTGGAGACCGCTTTTTGCCGGAAGATCTATCACCGGACGGTTTATGGCTGTGTCGCACAGACGCCAGCGCATGAGGTCGAACCAACGGCGGTTCTCCCAGGCCAGCTCCATGCGCCGTTCCATGCGCAGCTGGAAGCGCAGTTCGTCGCGGTCGGCAGTCGTTACGGCCGGATAATCTGCAGTGTTCTCTCTGGTTGTCCTGTAGGCTCTCGCTCTTACGTCGTTGATGGCGTCGAGCACACTTCCGTCGATTTCGCCAAGTTCTATCTTAGCCTCGGCATACATCAGCAACACATCGGCATAGCGCATCACTATCTGGTTGAAATCGCCCTTGCGGTCGGTAAGAAGATCCTCGTCCATCCCTTTTTTCAGGATAAGGCCGTTCCACGATGCGGAAGCGTTGCCGAGCTGCGAATCGTTGTTTGTCACCTGCTTCCCGGTAGAGAGATTCGTCACTTTCGCACTTGCGGGATCCCAGACGAATCCGAGAAATTCCGATCCGAATTCAACGCAAGTCTCAGCCAGACGCGGGTCGCGGTTTTTAAAAGGTTCCGCGGGGTCGAAAAGCGGCGATTTGTCGATCGGCAGCCCGTCGGTGCAAAGGAATGATGAGAATAGTTCGAGCGAAGGATGTGCGAGCGCAGTACCCTTGTTGTTGCGTGGCAGGAATGATGAATATGATATCACATCGTTATGAAGCTCCCGCGAACGTGCGATTACGAATACGAATTCCTTCGAGGCGTTGGTGCTCATCAGGAACATACGGCGGAAGTCGGGGTCAAGGCTGTAGGTCTTTGTGTCCATGCAGTCTTTTGCCGCTTTTGCCGCCGTGGCATAGTCGAGCATCCATGTTGCGGTACGTGCCTTGAATGCGTAGGCAGTGGCGCTTACGACCCTTATCAGACCGTTGTTCTCTGCCGGCAGTTTTTCGGCGGCAATGTCAAAATCTTCGTATATTTTCTGAAGAATTTCGTCTTTCGGTGTACGCCCCATGGCATATGCCTCTTCGATGGTGATATAGTCCTGATAGTAAGGTACGTCGCCATAGAGAAATATGAGGTAAGAATAGAAGCAGGCCCGGAAGAAACGGGCCTCGCCCTCGTACTGGTCAAGAAGGCGGTCGCTGATATGTCCGCGCATCTCCGCGACATTCCTGACAAGAGCGTTGCACCTGGTTATTCCTTTGTAGGTGCGCAGCCATGTCTGCTTTACGTAGGCCGTGGTAGGCACAAGGGCGCCTGTATTCCATTCATATCCGTGGCCATGCTGGTCCCAGTCGTCGGTCCAGCGGTCGGTGTGGAAAGCACGCTGGCACTCCCACCACCACAGGTCCAGACGGTAGAGGTCGTTGCAAGCCATCTCAAATTCTTCGGGCGAAGAATACCATGTTTCCGATGAGGCGTCGGCCGGAGGATCCAGGTCGAGATTGGCACACGAAACCGTAGCCAGTGCCATGCATACTGCGGCTGTGGCTGCATATAATATCCTTTTCATCTTGCTGTTTGTTTTCATGTTTTCGTATCAGATGATTCAGAACCTTATCTGGAGTCCGAAGTTCCAGGTCCTTGCTATGTACGACGATCCGTTGTCGGCTGTCTCCGGGTCCCAGCCGCGGGGGTAGTTATCGATGCAGAAGGGGTCGGAAACAGAAGCGAACACGCGTAGGCCATCAAGCTGCAGACGCTTCAACACCGACTGACGGAAGGAGTAAGCCAGCGAAATGTTCTTGCATCTGAAATAGCCGCCGTTGAACATCCAGAAGTCGGAGGTCTGCACATTGTTGCCGCTGCCGTCCACAGCGTTGTCCGACAGCCGCGGGTAGCGGGCGGCAAGATTTTGTTCGGGCGTATTATAGGGGCTCCACGACGTTCCCACCACTTCGCCGGTGAACTGCCACCAGCCGGCGGCGTGACGCTGATAAAGCATCGGACGTGTCATCATGCGGTTCTGCTTTCCGATACCGTTGAACGTTGCCGACAGTTCGATGCCTCTCCACGAAAAATCGAGCTGAGCGCCGTAGATCAGCCGGGGCTGCGACGAACCGAGGACCACACGGTCGTACTGCGAAGAAATCATGCCGTCGGGAAGTCCCTCCGAACCGTTGACATCAATATATTTTATATCGCCGGGGGCTACATTGCCGTTCAGAACCGGGGTTAACGCCACATCTTCCCAATCGCTGAAAAGCCCGTTCGAACGGAAACCGTACCAAGCCTGATATTCGTCGCCCTGTCGTGTGATCTTGCCGTCGGAATCCATCACGCGACCCGACATATTACCCATCACCGAACGGTAATCAGAGAGATTGAAGTTTACCGAATAGGCAAAGTCATTGACTGAATCGTGCCAGCCTATCTGCAGGTCCCAGCCTTTGGTGTGCATGTCGCCGGCATTCTGTTTGGGATTGTCGTAGCCCATGAAAACGGGGAGCTGAATGCTCAGAAGCATGTCCTCGTTTTTTTTCCAGTACCAGTCGAACACAACGGAGAGGCGCGAATTGAGGAAATTTGCGTCGAAGCCCACATTCCAGTTTCGGGTGGTCTCCCAGGTAATGTCGGGAATATTGTAGTCGCGCTGAGATGCCGCCGTCACCGAAACGGGTTTCCCGGTCGAATCGACAAACACCGGGTGCGCGAATGTAATATTGGCCTGATAGGGATAGTTGCCTATGCGCTCGTTGCCCAGTGTGCCGTAGGAGGCTCTTAATTTCAGGAACGAGAGGGCCGCCGGACTGATACCGTTCATCCACTGCTCGCTCGTAACACGCCAGCCTAACGAAACCGAAGGGAAAAAGCCGAGACGGTATTTCCTGTCGAAACGCGACGACCAGTCCCAGCGCGCATTTGCCTGAACCATGTAGCGGTCCTTGTAGGTATAGTTCGCCCGTCCGAAAAGCGAACGGTAGGCATTGCCGTAGGCGGTTCCGTCGACACTGAGCTCGTTGCTGTTGGCATTCACAAGGTAAAAATAGTCGGAGAGCGCCATATCGTCGGAAGCTGCCGTCAGGGTGTTGGCGCTGTAGGTATAGTCTTCATATCCTGCGGTAAACTCTGTGCGGTGCTCTTTTCCGAATTTGTGGTTGTAGTTCACAAATAGCTGTTTGGTGCCCCAGGTGTCGGTGTCGCGAGTTTCGGTAAGATCGTTTTTCTCGTAACCTTTGACGAATCCGGCCCGATGGTCGGGATCGTCGGGCGAGAAATACCCGACTTTTTTAGTGTAGCTGCGTGCATTTGTCAGAAGCATGCCCGGCGCCCAGGCCGCAGTTATTGTGAGATCCTTGAGGGGATTGAGGATAACCGAGATTTTAGCACCGAAGCGGTCGGTAGTACGCCGGCTCTTGCCGCCGTCCATCAGTGCGGCATAGGGATTGTTGCCTTCGTGACCCGATGCGAACTCACCGTTCGACAGTGTTGCGGCGTCGACAGGAGTCATATAGAGTATGGATGCGAGAGGATTGACATTCGGCTGTTTGTTTATGCCCCGCCGGTAGTAACCGTCGAATGAAAAGGAGAGCCAGTCGTTGACCTTATAGTTGCTGTTCACCCTTGCCATCAGTTTCTGATAGCTGCGTCCGTGGTACAAAGCCTCGGTCTCCTCATAGCCTAATGATATTTTCGACTGTATCACCTTGTTGCCGTACGACACCTTAAGGTCGTGCTTTGTCGTCGGCGCTGTTTTGCGCATCAGCACCGAGCGCCAATCGGTTATAGGGTATAAATCGGGATTTTCGGCATGATTCTGTGCATAGGATTCCATAAGTTCTTTAGGATACACCGAATGTTCGTTGCCCGGAATATTGCCTCCGTCGTTCCAGCTCAGTTCATTGCACATGGCCATATAGTCGCGCCAGCCTACGGCCCGCGGTGTCTCCGTTGCCTGAATAAACCCTACTGAGCCCTGATACTCGACACGGGCCTTTCCTTCCCGTGCCTTTTTTGTCGTTACAAGAATAACACCAGCGGCCGCGCGGGCACCGTAGATAGATGCAGAGGCCGCATCTTTAAGCACGTTGACGCTCTCTATATCTGTAGGATTTATCGATTCAAGCGATTCCGGAACACCGTCGACAATGACAAGGGGACTGCTGTCGCCGATAGTAGTTACACCGCGGATCTGTATCGACGCTGTCGCACCCGGCATCCCCGATGAACGACTTACATATACACCCGGCATAGCTCCCTGCAGCGACTGTGCGACCGACGTGGAGTGCAGCGACTCAAGCTTGCCGCCGGTTATATTTGTCACCGCGCCTGTGAGATCGGCTTTTTTCATTTCGCCGTAGCCTACTACTACAATTTCATCGAAGGTCTCCACATTCGGTTCAAGCGCTATCCTGAGCGTCCGCTCCGACGCGATTTTTATCGTGGTCTCTCGGTAGCCGACATACGAAATCCTCAGAATGTCGCCCGGCTGCGCCTTGATTGTAAAATTGCCGTCGATGTCGGTAGTGACAGCGGTTCCGGAATCTTCCGCCTTGACAGAGACTCCAATCAGCGGTTCTCCAAACTCGTCGACAACAATGCCCTGATAGTCGGCAGGCCCGGCATACGCCGTAATTGCAATTAGAAGGCTGAATAGAAATAGAGCTATTTTTCTCATGGCTCTAAAAGGTTTAGGTTGTTTGTTATTATTGGTTTTCGTTAAGGTCGTTATAGCGACGGAATGCTTTTGGCGAGGTCCGTTCTCAGGTGCTTTGCTTTTTGCGTTGTAAAAGTATAATTGAAAAAAAGAATTAACGCGCAAAAATCATACCTATTTAATATTTTCAAAACCATTTCACAAACAATACACCGCTAATTTTCAGATATTTAAAATTGCAAGAACGTCAATTTCCAATAATTTCAACAAACGA
Organism: uncultured Porphyromonadaceae bacterium; assembly: GCA_902462525.1. Taxonomy (GTDB): domain Bacteria; phylum Bacteroidota; class Bacteroidia; order Bacteroidales; family Muribaculaceae; genus CAG-873. The sequence goes on from CABQCA010000003.1 coordinate 28,026, forward strand.
TTGGTACAGCCCTTAATATCACTTTGACAGCCGCCGGCAGCGGTACAATCATGGCAAAAAAAATTCCGGAAACGACCCGACCGGAACGACAACATGTGCCCCTACATCAAAGATGAAAAGGACAGCCAATAAAATAACAAGTTTTAAAAATTGAAAAAAAGGAGGAATCAGGAGATGATGTAGCCGTGGCCCGAACGGTTGGCTATGCGGGAGCCGATTTCGCCCAGCTTCTTGCGCAGACGGGAAATGTTAGTGTCGACGATACGCTCGTTGATTCCGGCGTTTTCTTCGGGCCATACGCTGCGATGAATTTCGACACGCGACACATAGTCGTTTATATTCTTTAGCAGCAGAGCGAGAATTGCGAACTCAGTTTTTGAAAGCGCCACGGGAGTACCGCCTATACGGACAGTCTGTGAAGAGAAATCCACCTCCATATTATCGAGTTTGACGAGCGAGGCCCCTTGTGAAGGAGCGGAATAACGCCGGAGAACCGATTTGATGCGCGCTATAAGTTCACGCAATGAGAAGGGCTTGACGACATAGTCGTCGGCGCCGGCATCGAGGGCGTCGATAACCATACGCTCGCTTTTGATCGAAGAAAAAAGAATGACCCCGATGTGTTCCGTAGCCGGATTATCCTTGAGGTCGTAGATGAGATCCATACCGCTGTACTCCTGCTGCATGGCATCGACAATAACAAGACGAGTACCCAGAAGCGACGAAAGGTCAACCTCCGAAGCTTTGCTCACCACACTGACGCTATAGCCTTCGCTCCGCAAGTTGACCTGAAGCAACTCGCAGATATTTGTGTCGTCATCGACAATCAAAATGTGGCTTATAGCAGGTGTGAAAGGCATTTTTAATGTTTTTTACAAGTGCAAAATAAGCAAAAACGGGCGATAAAAACAATAAGAGTAACAATATTGTAGCAAAATTGTTCTCAAAATTTAGCAAACATCGCGTCCACAGGACCTCACAGGACGATATTTCCGCATCGGACAGCACTTATCGGCGCAAGAGGGAGGCGAGTTTACGGAAATTTTATTAATTTTGCAACGGTCAAAAAAATTGTTGATGACAGTCGATACACAGAAACAGGAAGCGGCCCAGCAGAAGCTTGCCGACTATCTGAAGCGGACCGGACGACGCAACACTACAGAGCGGCGCGAAATACTCCGTGCCGCAGGACTTCTGACACCCGGATTCACCGCCGAGGACCTTTTGAAGAAGGTCGACGAATCGGGCGTGCGAGTGTCGGTGGCGACGGTCTACAATACAATCGATCTGCTGATATCGGCCGGCGTCCTCGCCCGCACTTTCAGCCGCGAGGGTTCGCGCTACCGCCTTCTGCCCGGCAACAGCCACCATCTGGTGTGCCTCACCTGTGGCAAAATCAAGGAAATGCGCGACCAGTCGTTCGGCGAAGTGCTCCGCGCGCGGCACTATTCGGCATTTACGGCCACCTATTTCGAGATGACAGTCTACGGCGTATGCTCGGCATGCGCCCGCAAAGCAAAGAAAAACCAACATCAATTCCAGAAAATAAAATGAAAGCCGATCTTCTTTTAGGCCTCCAGTGGGGCGACGAAGGCAAGGGCAAAATTGTCGATGTCCTCGCTCCCCGTTACGATATTGTGGCACGTTTTCAGGGCGGTCCCAACGCCGGTCATACTCTCGAATTCGAGGGTCGCAAGCATGTGCTCCGCTCTATTCCTTCGGGTGTCTTCGCCACCGGCACCATCACCAATGTGATAGGCAACGGTGTCGTTCTCGACCCGGTGCTGTTCCGCGGCGAAGCCGAACAGCTCGAAGCCGACGGCGTCGACCTGCATTCTATCCTCAGAATATCGAAAAAAGCCCACCTTATCATGCCTACCCACCGTGTGCTCGACGCGGCCGGCGAACGTGCCATGGGCAGCGGCAAAATCGGCACCACAGGCAAGGGCATAGGCCCCACATACACCGACAAGGTATCGCGCCACGGACTGCGTGTAGGCGATATTCTGCGGCCCGATTTCAAAGAGCGCTACACCGCTGCCCGCGACTCGCACTTCGCACGCCTTGCCGCCTTCGGCGCAAGCCCTGAAGGCACGCCGGAGTTTGAGGCCCTCGAAACCGAATGGCTCGCCGCTACCGACTATCTGCGCTCATTCTGCCTCACCGACACCGAGCACTACATCAACAAAGAACTCGACGCCTCTCACAGCGTGCTGTGCGAAGGCGCCCAGGGTACTATGCTCGATGTGGACTTCGGCTCGTATCCATTCGTGACATCGAGCAACACCGTAGCCGCCGGAGCATGCACCGGCCTGGGTATCGCCCCCGGCCGGATTGGAAAGGTCTACGGTATTTTCAAGGCCTACTGCACACGTGTGGGCAGCGGTCCTTTCCCGACCGAACTTTTCGACGAAACGGGCGCCGAGATACGTCGCATCGGCCATGAATACGGCGCTGTGACAGGCCGTGAACGACGCTGCGGCTGGCTCGACCTTGTGGCTCTGCGCTATGCCGTGATGATAAACGGCGCCACACATCTTATAATGATGAAGAGCGATGTTCTCGACGGTTTCGACACCATCAGAGTGTGCACAGCCTACCGCATGCCCGACGGCACCGTTACCTCCGACTTTCCCTACTCCGTGGGCGACAACGCTGAGGGCCGAGGCATTGCCGAACCGATCTACGACGAACTTCCCGGCTGGAAAACCGATCTCACGGCAGTCCGCAGCGAAGAGGCTTTGCCCCAGGCTTTCCGCGACTATGTGGCATACATCGAAAAGAACGTGGGAGTGCCCGTAGCCGTAATTTCGGTCGGCCCCGACCGCGAGGCCACCATCGTCCGCGAGCTTTAGATAGAGTTATAACATTAAGAAAATGGTTCTTTCGCCGGGCGGTGAAAGAACCATTCTTTATCTTTAAGCTTAACAGCTCGTCAGCCTGCCGGTTTGACAGCCTGAACTCAGCAGGAAGGATAGTAGGTGCCGGTGTAGACGGTGACAGCCGGTCCTGTCATCATGATATGTCCCGTGGCGGGGTCGCAGTCGATGAAAAGGTTGCCGCCGATGAGACGTACTGTTAGCGGCCATCTGGCGCGGCCTGTGGCGACAGCGGCTGCAGCAGCGGCACAGGCACCCGTACCGCAGGCCATTGTCTCGCCCGCACCACGCTCCCAGGCGCGCATCGAGAGTGTGTCGGGGGCATCGACACGGACAAACTCTATGTTGGCTTTTTCGGGCCAGATGGAATGTTGCTCAAGTGCGGGACCGAGGGTGCTGACGATGTCGCCGTCGAAACTGTCGACAAACACCACACCGTGCGGATTACCCATCGACACAGCTGTAACATTCACAACAGAGCCGCCGACGTCAACAGGCTGCTCGAACATTCTGTCACCGGCGAAAGCCACGGGCACATCAGCCGGCGCTGTCAGCGGAGCACCCATATCGACAGTCACGGTGTCGGTGAGGCCGTCGATACCGGGGTGTATGTCGACAGTCTTGAGACCGCTGAGAGTCTCGACTGTGATATGCTGCTTGTGCACAATGCCGTTGTCGTAGATATATTTGGCCACACACCGTATGCCGTTCCCACACATCTGCGCCTCCGAACCGTCGGCATTGAAAATGCGCATACGACAGTCGGCCCTGTCGCTGGGAAGAATGGCGATGATACCGTCGGAGCCTACACCGGTGTGGCGGCGGCTCATTTCGACAGCCAGTTCCGGCAGACGGTCGATGTCGCGGTTGAGACAGTCAACATAAACGAAATCGTTGCCCAGTCCGTGCATTTTAGTGAAGGGAATCCGGACAGCCGGAGCGACGGCAGCACGCCGTTTGTCGCCGGTAATGGCGTCGCGCAGACGTCCGAGGCCTTCTGTGAGGACACTTCGCGGAACACCGATGTTCATGCGCATGAATCCGGTACCTTCAGCTCCGAAAGTGCAGCCTTCGCTGAGAGCGAGGCGGGCTCGGCTGAGCAACATATCGGCAAGTTCTTTTTCCGTAAGGCCCAGTTTGCGGAAATCAAGCCAGATGGCGAACGAGGCTTCGGGTGTACTCATGCCAATCTGCGGGAGTTCGGTGTCGAAAAAACGTCGGGCACACTCCACATTGGCCTGCAGATAGGCCAGAGCCTGGTCGAGCCACGGCCCCCCGCTGTCATAGGCAGCCTGTGTGGCTACCATGGCGGCAATCGGCGGAGCGTTGAACTCGCTTGCCGTAAGCCACCGGAAAAACGGTTCGCGCAGTCTCGCGGACTTGACGACAGTCCATGCGCTCACCACGCCCGGAATGTTGAAGGTCTTTGATGGCGCACCGAGAGTAACAGTGACCTCGGCGGCCTCGGCCGATACAGCGGCCGTGGGAATGTGCCGCCGGCCGGCAAGCATCATGTCGGCGTAGATTTCATCGGATATAAGCACAATACCGTGACGGTGACAGATACCGGCCACACGCCTGAGAGTATCTGCGTCCCACTGTATGCCGATAGGATTGTGCGGATTGCAGACAAACATCATGGCCGGCCGCTCAGCCTCGGCAAGACGTTCGAGACCGTCGAAATCCATACTGTACGAACTTTCCGGACCGGCAAGGAGCGGATTGGTCACCACAATCCGGCCGTTGCCCTCGATGACCGTACGGAACGAGTGGTAGACCGGCGGCTGAATCACCACTTTGTCACCGGGCCTGGTGAAAAAATTGATACACAGGCTCAGACCCTTCTTCAGGCCCGGCATGAAGGTGATTTCGGAAGCATCGACCGGCCAGCCATGGCGCCGGTACAGCCACGAGGTGATGCTCTGCCAAAAGTCGGCAGGGGGAGTAGTGTAGCCCAGGACAGTGTGGTTAAGGCGGTTACGGAGCGCCTCGATGATACATGGCGGTGCCGGAAAGTCCATGTCGGCAATCCAGAAAGGCAGCAGATCGTGGCGCCCGAAACGGGCGTCCATTTCATCGAATTTGGTGGCACATGTATGTTGTCGGTCGACAACTCGATCGAAATCGTACAATTCCTGAGTCATAAGTCAAAATTTTAGGGGGAGAGTAAGCACAAAACGGGCACCGCCTGTGTATGAAGTGTCGAGCACGAGCTCGCCTTTTAGCAAACGGGCGACGATGCGCGAAATGGTGAGACCGAGTCCGGCACCGGGAACATTATTGTCGAGCTTGGTAAAACGCTCGAAAATGACTTCGGCAGAAGCCGGGGGAACACCCCTACCGGTGTCGGTGACGGCAAAGACGGCATTCCGGCCATCTTCCGATTTATAGGACCCGATGGTAATGGAACCTTTCTCGGTGAATTTGGCAGCATTGGACAGAAGATTCGTAAGAATCTGAATAACACGCTGGCGGTCGGTACGCATAAGGAAATTCTGACTGTCGTCGGCCACGGATATGCTCACATTCTTTTTAACTCGTGCCCGGATAGCATTTATCGACATCTCGCACAGCGCCTGCGACTCGTAGACGCTCACCGTCACCGGCAGTCTGGTGTTGTGAAGCTCGGCAAGCTGAAGCACATCGTTGACAATGGCGCTAACGAGTTCACAGTTCCGCTGCAGGCCGTCGGCAAACTCAGCCATATAGGGACGGCTTTTGCTGTCGGTATTTTCGATAATCATCTGTGCGTATTCAAGAATCAGCTGCAGAGGCGCCTTCACCTCATGGCTCATGTTGTTGATAAAGTCGGTTTTGAGAGAATCGGTGCTTCGGGCAATATCGCGTGCCACTTCGAGCTCATCACGAGTCTCGCGCAGCGACTGGCTTTCGGTGCGCAGTCTGCTATTTGCATCCTGAAGTTTCATGGCGAGTTTTGCCCTGCGACGGTTGAGGCGCCTCAGCACCAGAGTATAGACCAGCAGAACCGAAAGAACTGCAATCAGCACAAGTGCCCTGGTCTGCCATTGACGCCGACGGTTTTTCTGTTCTTCGGCCTGCTGCCTGAGGCTTTCGGCGCGAAGATTGTTCATTTCATAAATTTCCTGAAGTTCCTGCAAACGCTCGCGCTGTTTACGGTCAAGGCTTTCGTTCATCAGCGCCGTATATACGGGATATGCCTCGAGAAGATCATTATTTTCGCCGAGAGCCGTAGCGACCTCAATAAAAAGACGGTACATTCTCAATCGGCGCCGCTTCAGATAGGGATTGTCCTTACAATCTTTGATGAGGTCGAAAGCTTTACGGTAGTTTTTGTGATAAATGTTGTAATAAATATCAGGCAGAGGAGCCTTGGCATCGGTAACACCCGCACGGCTGTCGGTGGCAGCCATCTGTTTTGCCAAAGAGTAGTACTTTTCCACTTCTGCGGAATCGAGAGCCGGATAGTTTTCTAAAATATGGGTATAAGCGATGTATCGGTTTGCGTCATAGCTTTTGTACTGCCGTCCTATTCGGGCGTTCCGGCGGTCGAGCTTGTCCATTTCGTCGAGAATCTGCCGGCTGGTCTGAATTGCCTCGGCATACATATCGTTCTCGGTGTACAGCATAGACGAACGCACGAAGTGCGAGTTGCGCAGTGGTATATCATCATCCGGAAGCAGGCTTACAAGCGAGTCGAGTTCGAGCATATAGCGGATCAGCGATTCGCCCTGTGTGATACGCGACAGATTTATGCACATGGCTTGCAGCAGTATTATGCGATCATATGGATCTTCAGAAGAACTTTCAACATATTCATGCATCAGTTGTCTGAGGCGTTCGGAGCGTTCTTCAGAACCCGAATCAGAGGCAATCGATGAGTTATAGAGAATTTTCAGGAATGCCATGGTCATGTCGCGTTCATGCGAAGGCGGAAAAATCTCGGCAATATGACAGGCATCGAGCAGCAGCGAATCATTGCGTAGATTGAGATTGCCATAGTTGCGAAGAGCGTCGAGAGCAATATCGTTTTTCCCGGCATTTCGTGCGGTGCGGACAAGCTGAATAGCATAGTCCGAAGCCTCGGCGGTGACTGAGAGGTCGAAGAGATTATAAAGTATTTTAATGGAATCGCCCGGGGTCTCAGCGTTTTTAAGATCAGCCTTAAGGCTTTCAATGAGTTCGGCACGCTCGCCGGGCGTCACAGACGTAATATTACCACCGGCTTCAATACCGGCAGCACTTATCAGCAACAGTATGTAAACAGCAATCAGGCGGATACTTAGAAATGTCCGGCCATACGCCGACTTTGGTTTATTATTGTGCATCAGGCTTAATTTATGCCTCAAAGATACAACATTTAAATTGCAGGAGCAAATAAAAAACACGCCTCAGCATAGCTGAGAGCGTGTTTTAATGTACGTGAGCGCTATATGTCAGCGGCGCACGGGGGAAATAACGAAGGTATAGCTGTAAGCGTTGTCGTCGAGGCGGTATTTCTTGTAGGGCAGTGCGCCCCAGCTGTCGTCGCCTCCGAGACCTCGCTGAGCCAGATCGACATAGAGGAACACATGGTCGCGCGAAGACGACACATCGTTGTCGTGCTGCTGATGCTTGGCCAGGCCGGTGTCGAGGTCGGAGGGCTGCACGTCGAGCGCTGTCACTTCGAGAGGCTGGAGACCGCGCACTTCGAGGCCGAGTCCTTCGGCATCGGTGAGGCTTGCCTCACGGACATCGGTATGGTTGCCGGTTTCCTGCGGGCGTACATAGTGCCAGCGCATATCGGCAACTTTTCCGCTGTAGCGGCCCATAAAAGCGGCTGTATTGCGGTCTGAGTAATTCTCCTGCGGCCCGCTGCCGTACCATGCGAAGTTGTCGAAGCTCTTGGGAAGCGTCAGCAGCATACCGAAGCGCGACAGCTCGGGTACGAAGGCGTTGTCATCGGCTTTCCAGGCCACATCGACACGGAGACTTCCGTCAGCAAGGGGTGTGTATGTGACAGTGTAGTCGGAGGGTACTTCGCGAAGGCGGTAGACGGCCCTGAGGGAGTTGCCGTCGCGACCGAACGACACGAGAGTGCGATTCTGCGCTGCTGTGCGCCATGCATTCGACTTCACATTAAAGCCGTTGCCGTAGTCATTGTCGGTCGATGCCCGCCAGAAAGAGGGCATCATCGCTTTAGACATCAGGTTCTTGCCGTTAACTATATAGTTGCGAAGCTCACCATTGCGGCCGTCGAAACTCATTTCCACGCCATCAGCCTTGACGGTCCACCAGTCGCCGTTCTGAGTGAAAGTGCCGCCGGCCGCGGCAAGAGACATCTCGGCGAGATTCTTCGATGCAAGAACCCACTGTTCGCGAGCCACTTCGTGACCTGCGGGAATAATGTCGTCGCTATCTTTGGTATAGGCATATACGCTGAGAGCGTAGTCGGAGCCGGGCTCAACTGCAGGAACCGGCAGCTGGACGGTCTTCGACGAATTGGGAGCCACTACAGTGTCGAAAGTGCCGTCGGCCACTACATTGCCGTCGCGCAGAAGCTGCCATGCGAAGTTGTAGCCGGCTGTGGAGCGGGAGGGGAAGTGGTTCTCAACGGTTATTTTGCCTGTTGCAGGGTCGGCAGAGCTGAAACGAATGTCCTGATACACCTTTTTGACCTCGCTAAGGCCCGGATGGGGACGACGGTCGGGGTCGACGACACCGTTGATGCAGAAGTTTTCGTCGTTAGTGTACTCGGTAGCACCGTAGTCGCCGCCGTAGGTCCAGTATTCGCGGCCGTTTTCATCTTTCATGCGGAAACCCTGGTCCACCCAGTCCCAGATAAAGCCTCCCTGGAGGTTGGGATAGCTGCGGTAGAGGTCCCAGAGGTCCTGAAAGTTGCCTGTGGAGTTGCCCATTGCGTGGGCATACTCGCATTGAATGAGAGGACGGTTGGTATCTGTACGCCTGGCATATTTTTCAACATGGCTGTAGGAGGCATACATGGGGCAGTAGATGTCGGTGTTGGCACCTTCCTTGCCCTGCTCCCACTGCACGGGGCGGGTGTTGTCGCGGTTCTTGATCCATGCATAGCCTGCATCGAAAGCAGGACCGTTGTCGGTCTCATTACCGAGCGACCATACAATGACCGACGGGTGGTTCTTGTCACGCTCCACAAGGCTCATGTGGCGGTCGAGCATTGCTTTGCTCCATTTGGGCGAATAAGTGGGATGATTGGCCTGCCGCTCGGCAGGCACATGGTAGCCAAGACCGTGGGCCTCGATGTTGGCTTCGTCGACGAGCATGATGCCGTATTTGTCGCAAAGCTCGTACCACAGCGGCGGCTGCGGATAGTGACTTGTGCGCACGGCATTGATGTTGTGCTGCTTCATGGTGCGGATGTCGGTCATCATGGTCTCGCGGTCGATGGCATGACCGTTGACCGGGTGATGTTCGTGCATGTTGACACCGTGAATTTCTACCGGCAGGCCGTTGACAAGCAGCTGGCTGTTCCTGATTTCAACTTTACGGAAGCCGACGTCGGCCGATGTGGCCTCGATTGTCTTACCGGCGGAGTCGCAGAGGTCGAGGATGAGTTTATAGAGATATGGATTGTCGTAGTTCCATTTGTTCACTTTGCCTAGTTTTGCCGAGAAAACGGCGCTGCCGTCGGCTGCCACTTTTTTACCTGCGCTGAACACCTTGCGGCCCGAAGCATCGTAGAGAGTGGCGCTGAGTTTGAGCGGTTCTTTGGAGTCGAGCTTCACGTCGACACTGAAAAGACCGTCGCGGTATTTGGAATCGAGGTCGGCCTTGACGAAGAAGTCGGCGATACGGCCCCGAGCGTCTGTCTGGTAGAGATATACGTCGCGGTCGATGCCGGAAAGACGCCAGAAGTCCTGATCCTCAAGATAGGAGCCGTCGGTCCAGCGGTAGACCTCGCATGCGAGTTCGTTTTTGCCCGGTTTCACGAATTCGGTGATATCGAATTCAGCGGGATTTTTCTGCGACTGCACATAGCCGACCTTCTCGCCGTTGACCCACACGTACATGCCGGCTGTCGAGCCGTCGAAGTGCAGGAAAGTGCGCTTGCCGTCGGTCTTGCCGACAGTGAATGTGCGGCGGTAGCTGCCCACAGGATTGTCGTCGTGCGGCACCTGCGGCGGATTCGCCGGGAAAACATAGCGGGTATTTGTGTAGATAGGCTTGCCGTAGCCTTTCATTTCCCAGTTGGAGGGTACTTCGATGCGGTCCCAGCCGCTGACATCGTAGCCTGGTTTGAAGAAACCGACAGGACGTGAAGCAGGGTTGGGCGAATAGCGGAACGCCCATTCGCCGTTGAGACTGACAATCTGTGCCTGTTCGCCGGCGAGGGCATCGGCAGCAGTGGCAAAGGGATAGAACGTGGCCCTTGGCGCCATGCGGCCTTCGGCAAAGACTTCGGGATTTTCCCAGTCGACGGCGGCATTTGCTCCGACAGTAACGCCGAAAGCAAGCAATAGTGATATGCCTTTCATGCTATAGGATAATGATGGTTATATGTTGTGTGAAAATTTTTCACAAAGATAACAATAAGATGGCGGCTGTACAATTCCAAATCAGTCATGAGCCGTGCCAAAACTCCTAAAAAAAACAAAAATAGCACTCCGCTGACGCGAAATGCCATGTACGACGCCGGAGACCCGGGGATTATTCTTTGGAAAAAATATTTTTTATTTTATCGGTGAGCGACGGTCTGACCGGCTTGATGTGCACGCTCACTTTCGACGATTTGGTACTCAGGAATATTATCGACGAATGCATTACTATAGCCACCCACTCCTCGAATGGCACAATGGCATGAATCTTTTCCAGCGGCAGGCGGTGGAATGGCGACATCGGGTCGCCGCTGCGGATTATCAGCGAATCGACGGGGCCTTCCATGTCGATGCTAATATTATGGTGCTCGGCGGCTGCCTCGAAAAGCAAAGGCATATCGAGGCAGTCGGGGCTGTCGGGCCTTTTGCGGTACTTTTTATATAAGGCGTCTATTACCTGTTTCGTTATCATCTTGCAATCTCCGTTTTAGCATTGTACTATGGCACCGGCTTTTCCGCTGCCGTCATATTTATAACTCATGTTTCCGCAGTTTGTTTGCAAATATTTAAATAATTAAAGACTTTTTGCAGTTGTAATAGTTTTGTAACACCAAGCCACGCCTAAATAAATATAAAGTACACAGAAAACAATAGTAAATGGCAATTCATAAAAAAATAGAGCATATATTTGATATTTCAAACCATATCAGCTATCTTTGCACCAAACTAAAAAAATCAATACCTTTATGAAATTTCTCCATTCTTTGCTGCTGTTAATCCTATTGGCTGCAACCTCCTGCCATGAAGACATAGATCTCAACTCAGAACCGTTACCTGTTCCTCCTCCACAACCCGAAAATAATCCGACTAAAATCAGTGTGGACGAAGCTGTCGCATTAGCTGAAAATTTTCCTGATTTCGGTGTCGAGAGCCGTTCTTGCAATAGAACTGCAAACATCAGCAACATTGTAGTCATAGGAAATAACAATTCAAGAAGTGGCGCCAAGGACACTTCAATTTACATAATAAACTATAATGATAATAAAGGCTTTGCAGCCATATCTGCAAAACGTATCGATTCACCGGTTCTGGCTGTAATAGACAACGGGAATTATCAGGAAACAATTCAAGCTGATAATCCGGGATTTAACTCATTCATGGAAATGGCGCTTCAATACGTCGATTATGAATCAGAGCAATACGCTGCATTATCAGACTCTGTTCCTAAATTCTTAGGAGGAGACGGCGACGTGACTCCTGTCATCAAATTCAAACATGAAACAGACACTATTGCCAATGAAACGGTTAGTCCTAAACTTGGCAATTTGACATGGGGACAACAAGGGACCGAAGGCAGTTTGTGTCCTAACCTTATTTGTGGTTGTGGTCCTTTAGCCATTGCTATGGCTATGTGTTACTATCAGACTCCATCAATCAACTATACATTCAGCGGCAGAGACGTTGACATAGATATATTCAACTGGCCTCAGCTAAGATCTCACTCTCCCAGAGGAGACGAATGCTATTCATGCACAGCAGAAACACATAACGTATTAGGGCGCCTTCTTCGAGAAATCGGCTATCGTGCAGAAACAGAATATAAATCTGAATCGTCATCTACAAAAGATTCTAAAATCAGAAGTACACTGAAGAACTTATTGCCTAATCGGTCTATCAGTGATTATAAAAACTTCGAACATAAATCGGTTAGAAATGCTATTAGTAATGGTTTGGTTTTAATGATAGGCAAAAAAGGATCATACAGTCTCAGCGGTAAATTTACTGCAAGCGACAAAGGACATGCATGGATAGCCGACGGATTTTTTTATCAATATTTAATAGTACGAAAGTACCAGAAGACAATCAATGAAGTTAATTGGAAATATATAGAAAGTGAAATCAAAATAAAGGACTATATCCATTTCAACTGGGGTTGGAGAGGCATCGGAAATGGATATTATTCGGGATATGTATTTACGGTCAATTATGAACGCTGGGTGGATGGCGGATTCAAAAGAGAAACAGATTACTATTCCGAAGCAAAATATATGACAATTCGATAAAACAGCACATTAAAGAGATATGCCACCTGCGAGGAATTTCACCTTCACGCAGGTGGTTGTTTTTACTATGGCGTTCTTAATCCTTAAAGAAAAACGTTCAAAGTTGAAACTTTAAATTGCGGTTTGGGAAATTTTTCGCTAACTTTGCGGTTCAGCTACAGTGCAAGAAAAAAACTCATATATAATAATGGAAATAAAAGGAACAATCATCGCCGCCCTGCCCGAAGTTTCGGGCGTTTCCAAGAGCGGCAATTCGTGGAAAAAGAAAGAATATGTGCTGGAAAACACCGAAGGCCAGTTCCCCCGCAAAGTCGCTTTCACGTGCTTCGGCGACAACGCCGACAAAATCCAGCTCAGCGTAGGCCAGGTGGCTACAATATATTTCGACATCGAATCGCGCGAATACAACGGCCGCTGGTACACTGACATCCGCTGCTGGCGTGCCGACGTCGCAACTCCCGCAGCGCCGGCCGCAGGCCCCGCAGC
>CABQCA010000004.1 GCA_902462525.1 uncultured Porphyromonadaceae bacterium
GATGGCCGTAGGTGCATAGACAAAGAATATAGAGGAAAGCATCAGGCCGTTGACCACGGCGAAAAGATAGAAGAGCAGCGACGCCACACCGGAACTCATCTTGTTGATGGCGCCGGAAATGCCGAAGACGAGGCCGAACTCGGCTATGATGAGCACCCACATGAACCAGCTGTTTGAATACAGGAAGTTGGTGTAGGCGGCCGAGCCCGCGGCGAAGAGGGCCGTGAGGGCTGTTACTATGAGCGCGAGGGTCATTTTGAAGTAAACCCGCTTCATCACGGAACTTACGGTCGAGGCAAGTGCAGCGGCGCTCTGGCGCGGTTCGCTGTAGCCGTATCCTTTGTTATAGGAATCGAAATTGTAGTCTGACATTTTTAGGAGATTAAGAAATTAGGAGATCAGGAAGTTAGGCTGACGGGCTGACAGGCTGTTAAGCTGACAGGCCATTAGGAAATTAGGAGTTTTTTAGGCTGACAAGCGGACAGGCTGACGGGCTGACGGGCCCTCGTCCCTCGCACCTAAAAACTATTATATTAACTTTTTAAACTTTATCAATTTTATAAACTATATTTTTAACAAGCGCCGGACGCCGATGGTTCGGAGACTACATGCGCTCGGGCACGTTGATGCCCAGAAGTGCCATACCGGTTTTGACAGTGCGGGCCGTGGCATCGGAGATTGCGAGACGGAATGAGCGCAGGGCGGCATCGTCCTCGCGGAGTATGGGGCAGTCGTGGTAGAACTGGTTGTACTCCTTCACCAGGTCGTAGCAGTAGTTGGCGATGAGGGCCGGGGAGTAAGCTCGGCCGGCTTCGGCTACAACGCCAGGGAAGTCGCTGAGACGCTGGATAAGTGCTATTTCCTTCTCGTTGGGTACGACAGCCGAGTAGTCGGCGCTGCCGGCTTCGGCTTCGGCGGCACGGCGGAGCACCGAACGGATACGGGCGTAGGTGTACTGGATAAAGGGGCCTGTATTGCCGTTGAAATCGATGCTTTCGCGTGGATTGAAGGTCATATTTTTGCGCGGGTCGACCTTGAGGAGGAAGTACTTGAGGGCACCCATGCCGACGGTTTCGGCGATGTCGTCGATTTCAGTTTCTGTGAGGCCGTCGAGTTTGCCGAGCGATGCCGACACTTCGCGGGCCGTATGCACCATCTCTTCCATAAGGTCGTCGGCGTCGACAACGGTGCCTTCGCGGCTCTTCATCTTGCCTTCGGGCAGCTCGACCATGCCGTAGCTGAAGTGTACGAGGTCTTTGCCCCAGCTGAAGCCGAGCCGGTCGAGCAGGATTGACAGTACCTGGAAGTGGTAGTTCTGTTCGTTGCCTACCACATAAATCATCTTGTCGATGGGATAGTCGTCGAAGCGCTGTTTGGCAGTGCCGATGTCCTGAGTCATGTAGACGGAGGTGCCGTCGGAACGGAGCAGCAGCTTCTCGTCGAGGCCGTCGGCCGTGAGATCGGCCCATACCGAGCCGTTGTCGCGGCGGTAGAGCACACCTTTTTCGAGGCCTTCGAGCACTTTCTTCTTGCCGTCGAGATAGGTCTGCGACTCGTAGTAAATCTTGTCGAAACCTACACCCATGCGGCGGTATGTGGCGTCGAATCCGTCGTAGACCCACTGGTTCATTGTCTGCCACAGGGCGCGTACTTCGGGGTCGCCTTCTTCCCAGCGGCGCAGCATGGCGCGGGCGTCGGCCATGATGGTGGAAGCGGTCTCGGCCTCTTCCTTGGTCATGCCCTTGTCCTGAAGTTCGGCCAATTCGGCCTTATAGTGCTTGTCGAACGACACGTAGCAGTCGCCCACAAGGTGGTCGCCCTTGGTGCCTGTACTTTCGGGAGTAGCGCCCCCGAACCAGCGCTGCCATGCCAGCATCGACTTGCAGATGTGGATACCGCGGTCGTTGACGATGTTTGTTTTCACCACGCGGTTGCCGCACGCGGCCAGAATGTTGCTCAGGCTCGAGCCGAGCAGAATGTTGCGGAGGTGCCCCAGGTGAAGGGGCTTGTTGGTGTTGGGCGATGAATATTCCACCATCACCAGAGGACTGTCGGCTGTAGCCTTCACTGTTCCGAAATCTGGATCGGATTCGATGGCTGCAAGAACTCCGTTCCAGTAAGTGGGTGTGATGACGATGTTGAGGAAGCCTTTGACAACATTGAATGCTGCAACGGCAGGCTCGTTGAGTGTCAGCCATTCGCCGATTTCCTTGCCTACTGTTTCGGGCGCTTTCCGGGCGGCCTTCACCCATGGAAAAACCACGACGGTGAGGTTGCCTTCGAATTCCTTGCGAGTGGCCTGCGGTACTATTGCCGAGGGATCGGTGTCGATGTCGTAGAGGGCTTTTACGGCTTGTGCTACAGCCCGTGATATTACGTTGTCTATGTTCATTTTATTCGATATAATTGAAAGTTAAATGAGTAATAAGTTTAAAAAGTTAAGAAAACGGCCCCTTTGCTCTTTGGGCAGCCGAACTATTATCATAACTTTATCGACTTTTTACTTTATTGACTTTACTATAATTTCAACTATGCAGAATTATTCGTATTTGTCGCCGAAGCGCATCCGGGCGTCGGTCACCATTCGTTTTATTTCCTGTTCGCGGGCCTTGGGGCATATCAGGAGCACGCCGTCGGCATCGGCCACGATGTAGTCTTCGAGTCCGTCGACGACTATAAGTTTTTCGCCGCGCACTGCGAAGATATTACCGCGTCCGTTGTAATTGAGCACGTTGCAGTTCTGTGTCACGTTGGTATCGCTGTTTTTTGGCGACAGGTCATAGAGAGCGCTCCAGGTGCCGAGGTCATTCCAGCCGAAATGTACTGTCTCGACGTATACATTGTCGGCTTTCTCCATAACCGAGAAGTCGATCGAAATGCTTACACAGCCCGGATATACGGCATCGATGAATGCCCGCTCGGCTTCGGGCGATGTGTACGTGCCGGGAGCGGCGGAGTCGAACACCTGGGCGATGTCGGGCACGTATGTGCGTATGGCTCTGCGTATTGTTTCGACACCCCAGAGGAAAATGCCGGAGTTCCAGAAAAATTCGCCTGTGGCAAGGAATACCTTTGCCAGCTCGAGATTGGGTTTCTCGGTGAATGTCTTCACTTTACATACTTCGCCTCCGACCGGTTCGCCGACCTGAATGTAACCGTAGCCGGTTTCAGGACGTGTGGGTGTTATGCCGAGAGTGAGAAGAGCGTCGTTTCGCTCCACGAAGTCGAAGCCGTTGAGGATACTGCGGTTGAAATCGTCCTCGCGGGTTATGACGTGGTCCGATGGCGTGACGATAATCGATGCCTCCGGATCGCGGGCGGCAATATGCCATGCCGCCCATGCAATGCAGGGGGCGGTGTTGCGGCGCGCCGGCTCGAAGAGAATCTGGTCGGCGGCGAGCTCGGGCAACTGGCGCGACACTTCGTCGGCATAGCGTTCGTTTGTCATTATCACTATGTTCTGCGGGGGCACGAGACTGCTGATACGGTCGTAGCTCATCTGCAGAAGAGTGCGGCCTGTGCCGAGGAAGTCGATGAACTGCTTAGGCAGGCGTGCGCGGCTGTAGGGCCAGAAGCGGCTGCCGATACCGCCGCACATTATCACGCAGTAGCGATGATCTTTCTTGTCCATTATCGTGGAGGTGTGGTTTGAATGTGCTAAATTACAAAATAATTGTCAATTATCAAAGCAGAGCGAGCAAACGTTCCACCGATTCGAAAGTGCGGGCCGGTGCGTCGTTCCAGAAGTTGCAGTAGGCGGCCATGTTTCCTTCGCCTCCGGGTGTATCGCTCACCACCCGCAGACACACGAAAGGTACGTCCTTGAGATGGCACACCTGCGCTATCGCGGCCGATTCCATGTCGACAGCCACAGCGTCGGGGTAGAGGGCGAGTATACGACGCAGGTCCTCCGGGTCGTCGACAAAAATATCGCCCGATGCCAGCAGGCCTTCGCGGGCGCCGAGTTGTGCGCGCATCTGCGGCGGCAGCGGACAAACGAAGCGGGCCGGATATCCGGCGGCCTGTCCGCGTTCGGTGCCGGGTCCGCACCACACGTCGTGGTAGGCGATTTCCGATGCCAGCACCAGATCGAGAATCTGAGCCGGAGGATTGCCGGCGCCTGTACCGCCGGCAACACCCGTGTTCACGACGAGTGCCGGATGGAATGTGTCGATGAGAGTAAGGGCGCCTACGGCGGCATTGACCTTGCCGATGCCGCATTTGCCTGCTACGACATCGCGGCCGCCCATGCGGCCGGTGTAGTATGTGAATCCGTTTGTCTCAACGGTGCTTTCGTTCTCTATATGCGGCCTCAGGAGCGCCAGCTCCTTGTCCATGGCCACTATCACTGCTATTTTCATCGGTACGACTGCTTTTTCTGCAAATATAGCGCAAAAAGCCGATACCCGCAAATGCGGCCGGTTAATAGAATCTTCAGAAGAAAAAACGCCGGGCGCATGGTGCGGCCCGGCGGTGGGAAGGGTATTGAGAGATTATGGTTGGTGCCTTAATCAGATGTTGGGGTTGAGGTCGTGCCACTTGTTGACGGGAGGCAGGACGCCCATTTCGATCACTTCGTCGCGGAGGGCGCAGAGGTGCTTGTAGCTCTGTTCGAGTTCTTCCTGCTCCTTGGCGGTGCCTTCGACGGGCTTTGTGTGAACGCCGTTGGCATCGAGGGTGGTCTCCATGGCCATCATGATGTTGTGGAAGCGATCGTTGTTCACGTATGTTCCGACGGGCCAGCGGAATTCAGCGCCACCCATAGCGGCGGCAATCATTTCGATAGAGAGGTAGGCCGGGCTCTGGAAGGAGGAACGTCCGCGCAGCTCGATGATGCGTTTGCCCCCCTGAATGACGCGTACCTTCATGGCTTCCCATTCTTCGAGGGGCAGACGGGGTGTGCCGATGATGTCGGTGAGCTTTTCGCCCATCACTGTTGTTGTGGAGGCGAAGACAGCCATCTGTTCGCCGTGGCCTCCGTAGGTGCGGCAGTTCACTACTTCGCTGGCGGGGCAGCCGAACCATGCCACCAGTTCGTGCTGCAGACGTGTGCTGTCGAGAGCTGCGAGGGTGGAAACCTGATTGGGCTTGAGGCCGGAGTAGAGGAGGGTGATGAGGCCGGTAATGTCGGCGGGGTTGAAAATTACAACCACATGTTTCACGTCAGGACAGTATGCTTTCACGTCCTTGCCGAACTGTTCGGCAATCTGGGCGTTGCCTTTGAGAAGGTCTTCGCGGGTCATGCCGGCCTTGCGGGCGGCACCGCCGCTGTTGACAATGTACTTGGCTCCTGTGAGAGCTTCCTTGATATCGGTGGTATATGTTATGTTTGCACCTTCGAAAGCGCAGGCATAGAGTTCGAGGGCAACGCCCTCGAGAGCCGGACCATAGGGGTCGTAAAGACATATGTTAGGCGTAAGATGCATCATAAGGGCAGTCTGGGCCATGTTCGAGCCTATCATGCCGGCTGCACCTACAATCACGAGTTTGTCTTCTGTCAGATATTTCATAGAAGTTTTATATGTTAGTTGGTTTGTTTAAGGTAAACGCAGAATAGCTGCAAATGTTTTACAGATAGGATAAAAACGACGGAGTAGCGTCCTTGCGGGCGGCTTCTCCGTCGTTATGTCGCAGGGCATGGAGTCATTCCTCTGTATCAGGTTTGCTGGCGGCTGTTTCCGGGGCCGGAGTTTCGGCCGACGTGCCTGTATCCTGTGGTTTCGGTTTCCGTCGCCGGCGTTTGCGTCTGGGCGCGTTTTCTTCTGTAGCCGGGTTTGCGGGAGCCTCCGGTTCAATTTCGAGATGCGGTGTCTCTACAATAACGGCCGGCAGCATGGCTTCGATATCTGCCTCGGACACGGCTGCAGCTTCCACCGGAGGTTCCGGTTTGGGCTGTTCCTTCGGCTTGGGCTGTTCCTTCGGCTTGGGCTGTTCTTTTGGCTTGGGCTGTTCTTTCGGCTTGGGCTGTTCCTTTTGCCTGGGCTGTTCCTTTTGCCTGGGCTGTTCCTCGGCTGCTGCCGTTTCGTCGCCGCCTCGGTTTTTTGCCTTATTTGCCTTTTTTACATCTGAACTTCGGCCGCTGTCTTTCTCTTCGCGAAGGTCTATTTGTTTGCGGTCTTTGTCGACAGCACGGTACTGCAGGTAGGCCAGACTTTCGTCGGGCACGATTTTGAACACCCGTCCCAGTTCACGGCGCCATTTGCTGTAGAGACTGGTGAAGAAGATGCCTTTTTTGATGTAGGCGTCGACATAGGGGTGTACGTAGAGCGTGAATCCGCTCAGACCGAGCTGCTTTATCATGTATTCGAGCTTCTCGTAGAGCGTGTCGGTGAAGAGTAGCGAGGGATTTACGCGACCTTTGCCCAGACATGAGGGACATTCTTCGTCGACGGTGATGTCGAGCACGGGACGCACACGCTGGCGTGTAATCTGCATAAGTCCGAATTTGCTAAGCGGCAGAATGTTGTGGCGGGCACGGTCGTTGGCCATGATTTCGCGCATGTGGTCGTAGAGTTCCTGTCGGTGCTCGGGTTTGGCCATGTCGATGAAATCGACCACGATTATGCCGCCCATGTCGCGCAGCCTCAGCTGCCGGGCAATTTCGTCGGCGGCCCGCAGATTTACTTCAAGGGCGTTGCTCTCCTGGTCGTTGGCGGCCTTGGAGCGGTTTCCGGAGTTCACGTCGATTACATGCAGGGCCTCGGTGTGCTCGATGATGATGTAGGCACCCGATTTGAACGACACGGTTTTTCCGAACGACGATTTAATCTGGCGTGTGATACTGAAATGGTCGAAGATAGGCTCGTCCTTTTCGTAGAGCTTCACGATGTCGCGGCGCTCCGGAGCTATAAGGCTCACATATTTCAGAATCTGACGGTAGATTTCGGGGTCGTTGACATGAATGCTTTCGAAAGAAGGACTGAAAACGTCGCGCAGCATTCCTACCACGCGGTTTTCTTCCTCGAATACCAGTGTCGGAGCTGTCGACTGCTGTGCTTTTCGGCAGGTGTCCTCGAAGGCCTGCACAAGGGTCTTTAGCTCGTTGTTCAGTTCGGCCACACGCTTGCCTTCGGCCGAGGTGCGGATTATGACGCCGTAGTTGCGGGGTTTTATACTTTCCACCAGCTGGTGGAGCCGCGCTTTTTCTTCCGACGATTTTATTTTCTGCGAGATGGATATTTTGTCGCAGAAAGGTGTCAGCACAAGGTATCGGCCGGTGAAACTGATTTCGGTGGTCAGTCGCGGACCTTTCGACGAAATCGGTTCTTTCACAATCTGCACCAGCAGTTCCTTGCCGGGAGCGAGCACGTCGGCTACAGAACCGTGTTTGTCGATTTCGGGCATGAGCTTCATGCGGCTTAGTGCCGGCAGATGCTTCTTGTCGTCGAGCAACTGGCTGACAAACTGCGTGTAGGTCGAAAAATGAGCGCCAAGGTCGAGATAATGGAGGAATGCATCCTTTTCGTAGCCCACGTTGACAAAGGCGGCATTGAGGCCCGGCATGAGTTTTTTCACTTTCGCCAGGTAGATGTCGCCCACGGCATAGGCGATGTTGCGCGCTTCTTTCTGAAGCGACACCAGACGTCCCTCCTCAAGGAGGGCTATCGAAACATCGGATGCCTGAACGTCTACAATTAATTCACTTTTCATCAAAGTATGGGGCTGTTAAAAGGTGGAAGAGGGTGTTGAATAACGGTTGGACTATCGTGCGGAAGCGGCGTGTATTTTCAGGCACGGACCGCTGTCGCAGATTTTTTACAAAAAAACAAAAAACAAACCTGCCGCTCCGGGAGGAAAACCTCCCGGGCGCCCAAGCTTGTTTTTGAGAACGGCGGTGTCTGATGTCCCGCGTGGGGTGTGCCGCACGTCTCTGTGTATGCGCGCCGAGTAGCGGCCACCGGAAATAAGCCGGGCTTATTTCTTCTTGTGGCGATTCTTTCTCAGACGTTTTTTACGCTTGTGCGTGGCCATCTTGTGGCCTTTTCTTTTCTTTCCGCTGGGCATTTTCTAACGCTTTTTTGGAGGTTGTGAATAAGTTGTTATCTGTAGTGCGGCGAACCGCTGAGTTTTGTCGTTGTGGAGAGGGGGTATATCAGCCTTTTACCTCATCCATGAACACGCGTGCGGGCTTGAATGCGGGGATTTTGTGCTCGGGGATGATGATAGTGGTGTTTTTCGATATGTTGCGGGCGGTCTTTTCCGAGCGGGTCTTCACGATGAAGCTGCCAAAACCGCGGAGATATACGTTTTCGCCGTGTGCGAGTGAATCTTTTACTACATCCATGAAGCGCTCGATGGTGGTGAGCACTGCTGCTTTGTCGATGCCTGTCGACTTGTAGATTTCGTTGACAATGTCGGCTTTAGTCATTTCTTTAATTTTTTATGGTTGGTTACTTTTTCAGAGGCAGTAAAACGGTACCGCCGTCTGGGCTTTCCCGTTTTGCGAGTGCAAATATCGTGATTATTTTTGATTTACGCATAAAAGCGAGCCTCAAAAATGCAATTTTTAGCATAAGGAAGCCCGAAAAAGAGCCTTTGAGGGCCTTTTTCGGGCTTAATTGCTTCGCTGTCTATTGTTTTTCTGCGTTTTGTGGGAGGTGTTCCACGATTTTCGGAGTTTCGACCGGTGGCGTTTCAACATCCTCGTTTTTCTTCGTGACGGCTTTGGCAAGGGTGCGGTTTCCGGCGCTGATGGCTATGGCTTCAATCAGTGTTACAAGGCCGAAAATGGCAAGTGCGCCCCCTGTGGTGCGCATGACGATGTAGTCCGATTGGCCCGGCTGCTGGAGGAAGATGAAGACAGCGGCCCCCACAAGCGCCATGGGCACGAGGAAGAACCAGTTTGACAGCCGTACGGGCCTTGAGCCGAAAATGAGAAGGAACACCTGAAAGATGGCTCCGAAGATTATGAGAATGCCGAACATGTAGCCCACCATTGTTTCGAATACGGAGCGGAAAAGCACCATAATCACACCGAGCACGACGGCGGCGGCGCTTGCCACCCAGCCTATCGTTGTGCCTACGGCGCCTGCCCGCGGGCGCCCCTCCTTGTCGCGGGCTCCTATAAAGAATGTGATGTTGCATATGCCGGCAAGCATGAAGAGGATGCCGCAGCCCGTCACGATGCCGTTGCTGGCCAGAGTGTGACGGAATATTATCATCAGTACGCCGATAGCGAGCGTGACGATTGCCATGAGTACAAGATTTCGTCCTTTCATATTAGGAATATCGGGAATTAGGTGGTTATGAGTTCGGGCTGCGCAGTTGCGACGGCCCCGCTGCTCGTTTAATCTAACAACTTAAAGGAGCATATTGTTAGTCGTGATGCGGAAAGAGCCTCCGGTATAAACAAAACGCAGAATACCGGCGGCGGCGAGGTCGGCCACGACGGCCGAGGCACGGGCCATGCCTATGTGCAGCCCGAGTGCTATGTCGGCTATGTCGAGCAGGCTGCCGGTATCGCCCACAAAATCTGTCACGGCACCATGCAGTTCCTCGAAGGCTATGGGGCGGCGACTGCGGCGCCACGAATCCACCATCAGCGGGTGGGCGGCTATGTTTTCGTCGTCGACGCGGTAGTATGCCTTGGTTGTATTGTCGGCTTCGAGCACCTCCACAGGTCGGAAGTCGGCGGCCGGAATCTCGGCTACAATAACAAGCATGGTGCCGTCGACCTTGTAGCCTTTGAAAGTCACTTCCACCGCCGGGCGGCAGTAGCGGAGCGCGGCCTGTTCCACTACATAGATGTCCTCCTCGTTGCGTACTCCGGCTACGGTACCGTTGTCTTTCACGCCTATGAGGAGGCGGCCGCCGTCGTTGTTGGCGAAGGCCGATATGCTGCGTGCTATTTTGCGTGCGTCGGAAACAGCGAATTTGAAGTCCTGATGCTCGTGTTCGCCCTGCTCGATGAGCGAGTGAATCAGCCGGGCTCCGCGCACGGCCTGTATGTCTTTCATTCAGGCGAGAGAATGCGGCGGTATTCCTCCGGATTGCCTATTAACTCTACGGCCCGGGCGTAGACGCTGTCGTCGGGAAGTGTCAGGCGGCACCGGGTGGCATCATCGTAGTAGCGTGCCGCTATCTCGTCACCGAGAATCTCCATTATGTCGCTTCGGTTAAGATCGAGGTCGTGGTTGAGATCATGTTTCAGCAACGCGGCCAGGGCATCGAGGCGCGCAGCTACGGTATCGGTCATATAGCCCTCGTTTTTGGCTGTGGTCCGCAGATAGTCGAGGGCCGATTCGCTCTGGCGGTCGTATTTGAATCTGGCCGGATCGATGAAGGCCTTGAAACTGTCGAACACGCTGTCGGGAAGCGCGAATTGGTCGGCGGGAACACTGTCGGGGTGCTCGGCCACGTAGCGGTTTGCGAAGTCGAAAGCCCAGAAATCGGATATTATGTTGTATATCAGACGGTTCATTTCGCGGGTGTCGACGGTCACGTCGGGCGTTATGCCGCCGCCGTCGCGCACGATGCGTCCGGCACGCGTGCGGAACTCGTTTGTGAGGCTGTCGGGCGTGCGTGCAGGTGTGCCGTCGGGATTGCGGTGTGAGTAGTCGAGGGCCTGGATAAGACGTCCGGACGGAATGTAGTAGCGGCCGGTCGTCACCTTCATGATATCATCGAAAGGCAGCGGGCGTGTGGTCTGCACAAGGCCTTTGCCGAAGGAACGCTGGCCTACGATGACTGCCCGGTCGAGGTCCTGAAGCGAGCCGGCCACAATCTCCGATGCCGATGCAGTGCCTTCGTCGGTGAGCACCACAAGCGGAATCGTGGCGCTCAGCGGCTGGTGAGTTGTCTTGTACACTTTCTCGCCGCGGCTGTCGCGTCCGCGTGTACGAAGCACTTCGGTGCCTTTGGGCACGAAATTGCCAACTATCTGCACGGCGCTCTCGAGAAGTCCGCCTCCGTTGCCTCGCAAGTCGAGCACTATTCCCTTGAGGGCCGGATTTTTCAGCATGGCGCTCACGGCGTCGCGCACATGGCGGGCGCTGCTTTCGTTGAATGTGGTGAGGCGGAGAAAGCCCGTGCCGTCGGGAGCTACGCCGTAGTAGGGAAGAGGATTCACCTTTATGTCGGCGCGTGTTATTTCGAAAGTGAGAAGAGAGTCCTCGGTGTAGGGGCGGTTCACGTCCACACGCACCACAGTTCCGGCCTGTCCGCGCAGCCGCCGGCTGACATCGCCGATTTCAGTGTCGGCACGTACGGTGTCGCCGTCAACAGCCACAATCACGTCGCCGGGCCGCAAGCCCGTGCGCCTGGCCGGCGAGTCCCATGTCGGCTCGCTGACGAACACCTTGTCGCCGCGTTTTACTATCGTGGAGCCGATGCCGGCATACTGGCCCTGAGAAATCGACAGCAATTCTTCCTGGTTACCGGCAGGATAGTACTCGGTGTAGGGGTCGATCTGGTAGAGGAGCGCTCCGATAGTCTTGTCCATGATGTCGTTGGCATCGAGGGTGTCGACGTAGCTGGTCTGCAGTTCCTTTACTATGGCATTGAAGGTGCGCAACTTACGTGCGAAATCATCCTTGCGTGCCGCTGCCGGCACCGCCGCTGTGGCCGCCATGCCGGCAAAGGCCGCGGCGACGCCTATGATATAAAAAAACTTCTTCATAACAATAAAACGCACGGGCGCCTGTGCGACACCCTCTGAATCAATCAACAAAATTACATAATTTTTAGTTCCCCCGCAAAAGATACGGTTTCATTTCAGGAACTTTCAGAGGACAGCCGCTGATGCACCGGCCGCACTTGAGACAATCAGGGTGAAGAAGGCCTTCGCTGTCGTTGCGGCTCTCGTAAGGTTTCAGTTGCATGGGGCATACCGCCGAGCAGAGTCTGCATTTAGTGGTGCATTTTTCTCCGACGGTAATTCGTCGGTAGCCGTAGGGCAGGCTGCCGCTTTTGGGTGTTACCCACGACGATAGCGTTCCCATAGGGCAGAACGAGCACCATGTGCGCGGAGCGTAGATAAACGACAGTGTCACTCCTACGATTGTCGTAATCAGAATAATAGTCCAGAATACACGGCCCATTTCGGCCGCATCGCCCCAGGCACGGTACATCTGTATGCCGAACATGGCAAAGATGAACATCACCATGAAAATCCGGAAACCTTTTGTCCTCACAAATGCCGGAATCGGTCTGTGAGGTGAATATTTTGCCAGCAGGCGGTCGTAGAAATTACCGCGCGGACAGGCATTTCCACACCACCACCGTCCTTTGCGGACGGCAAACGCTACCGGCGCTATCATGCAGATTACAGCGAGAAAGCCGATTACAGGGTAAAAATAACCAACCGCAAGATAGATAAGCAGAATCCAGTAGAGCGGAAATCCTTTTTGCGGAAGAGAACGGAAAAAATGCTTGGATGCCATTTGCTTTCAGAGTCTTTGTTTTATGGAAGCAAAGGTACGGAATTGGCTGTATTGATACAAACGATATAACTGATTTGTCAATCGATTTTATCGATTATAGTCTGATTGAGAATTTTTCAAACCTTTTGTTCTGCATAGCCGGAGGAATTACGGTTCTTACTGCATCGGCTAGGATATTAAGCAGGCGTTCGCGCACGAAATTACGGTGCACCGCAAACGCGATTTCACGTGTTGGCTCAGGATTTGTAAGCATGCGCACATTGGCTTGCTGACATTTACGGAGAAGAGGCACATGCAGTTCGGGAATAATGGCATATCCGCCGTTCTCGTCGACAATCCTGATCAGATTTTCTACGCTGCCGGCTTCATAGACGGCCCGGCGTCCGTCCTTATAATTGCAGAAAGGAAAAATACCTCGGTTTGGGCAATAGCCTTCGCGGAGAACCCACACGCTATCTGCGGGAAGCCTGTCGGTCTGCAGATTCTTAGTGCCATAAAAAGTTTCGTCCGGAGATACGTAAGCCATAAGGCGTTCGCGATATACCGGTATTTCCAGCAGTTCGCTGTTGTCGAGAGGTGTGGCCAGGATCGCAACGTCGATTTCGCCCATTTCAAGCAGTGAAACAAGAGTAGACACACGGGCCTCTTCCACATGAAGCTCTATGTCTGGATGATTTGCCGAAAGATATTTGAGCATTTTCGGCAAAAGATAAGGAGCGACCGTAGGTATGATGCCGAGCGAAACTTTTCCGACAGATTCGCCTTTTCGTGCAGCCACCAGTTCTCTCATCTGCGCGGCATTGAACAGGAGCAGCTTTGCTCGCCCGATAATTTCTTCGCCGACCGCTGTCGGTCTCACAGGGTGGCTGTTGCGGTCGAAGATGGTTACATCAAGTTCGGTTTCCAGTTTCTGGACAAGAGTCGACAATGTCGACTGTGAGATACCGCATGATTCCGCTGCTTTTGCAAAATGGCGGTGCCGGTCGACCGCCACGATATATTCCATCTGCTGAAGCGTCATAAAATATTCGTATTGATGAATCAGATGCAAAGATAGAAAAAATCTATTTTGTAGAACGTGGCTTTTGCCCTAAATTTGCAAATAAAAAAGACCATGATAGAGGTAGATAAAAGAATATGCCCGCACGACCACGTATGTCCGCTGATTAAAATGTGTCCGGTCGGAGCGATTTCTCAGGATTCCGAAGGCTTTCCTGTGATTGACCGCACCTTGTGCATAGAGTGCGGCAAATGCGTGAGAAAATGCCCCAAGAAGGCGATGCTGAAAGCCGACGTCTGAGACAGACCGGAGGGCTGAAAAATTTTTTGGCGGTTAAGAAATTGTTTTTTACATTTGCAGTAAACACCTAAAACAATACCACCATGATAAGCCCTACAGCTTACGTCGACCCGAAAGCCATTATCGGCAAAGACGTTACCATTCACCCCTTTGCATATGTAGATGCAGATGCCGTCATCGGCGACGGTTGTGAAATCATGCCCTATGCAAGTGTCATGCGCGGCACCACACTGGGGAAGAACGTGCGTGTCTTCCAGGGTGCTATCGTCGGCGCCGAGCCTCAGGATTTCCGCTGGAAAGGCGAGCGCTCGCTTTGTGTTATCGGCGACAATACCGTTATTCGCGAACACGTGATTATCAACCGCGGATTTCGCTCCGACGGTTCTGCCACCGTAGTAGGTGCCGGCTGCTATGTGTTTGCCAACAGCCACATAGGCCACGACAGCCATATCGCCGACGGCTGTGTGATAGGCAACAATGTCAGCATCGCCGGCGACGTTTATATTGATCACGGCTCGATTCTGTCGAGCGGCGCCATCGTGCACGAGAAGTCGCACATCGGAAAGTTCGTGCTTATCAAAGGAGGCACCCGCGTCAGCTCGAATGTGCCGCCCTACACCATCATGGCGCACAACCCTGTGACATACTACGGTGTGAACTCTTTCGTCATGCAGAAGCATGGCGGCTTCAGCGATGCCCAGATCGACGACATTGCCAAGGCCTACCGCCACATCTATCAGTGCTCGACATCCCTCTTCAATGCTCTCAAGCGCATCGAAACTGACATCGACGACAGTCCCGTGCGTGCCGAAATACTGAATTTTATCCGCGAAAACAACATGCGTATCGCCGGCGATCGCTTCGAATCCGACTGAAACGAGCATTTTGCCATTGTCGCCGCGTTATATCGCGACATAATTGTTGGTTTTCTAAGAAATTTGTGTAATTTTGCCAGCGCAAAGCCGCTTTACGGCGGTGTTTGCGCTGATTTTTATTTTATCGCGAGACTAAACCTTTATTATAATCCAATTTTATTCATTATGAACAAATGTCTATCCCTCATGCTGTCAGCGCTATTGGCTGTCGGCATGTGCGCGCAGGCAGCTACTCCGGGACAACCCCGTTTTGCCCGGAACAGCGCGCTCAGCAGTACAGAGCTGAAGCGCAGCGCCTCGACAGCCGAGACACGCGATGGTTCCGCTAACCTCCGCAGAATTCCGACAGCCGGCAGGAGTGTCTTCGCAGCTCCTGTCTCCGGCATCGCTCCGACGACAGTGAAAGCCGTTGCCAAAGGCCCCATGGCCCGTGTGTCGGCATCGCTCAATGCCTATGGTGCGGTTATCTTCTCGTCCACTTGGACGGAGAGCACCATGAAACAAAAAATGGGCCTCTACAAACTTCCTGTCGTGGCCGGCGCCGAATTCTCACAGTTATTTCAGACGCCTTCTCCGGTTTTCGCATACTATAACGACGGCAAGTACTATGTAATGTATGAGGTGGCCTACGGTTCTTATGTGATGGGCTACGATCTGTACGTCTACGACACAGCCACAAACGAAAATGTGAATGTTATCGAGTTCGACGACCTGCCTCTTAAGGCTACCGACGTGGCCTGCGATCCTGTCAGCGGCCGTGTCTACGGCTTTTTCTCGGGCGACTACTACGGCGAAGTCTACCGCTACTGGGGGTATCTTGATGTGAACCGCCGTACTCCCGTCGCAATTGCCGACATGGACTTCTCGCTGCGGGCAGTCGCCATCGACAAGCACGGTCAGGCCTACGGTATCGACCTTGACGGCGACCTCTACAAGATCGCCAAGGAAACCGGCACATTCGAGCTTGTCGGCGCCACCGGTTGTCCGTCGCTCCACTACATGAGCTCGGCAGCCTATAATGACAAGGACAACACCATTATCCTCGCTTACTGCAACGATGAAGGCGCGGGTCTTGTAGAAATCAATCCAGCCACTGCTGCATCGAACATCATTTCCACTTTTGCCAATGAAGAAGAAGTGATAGGCATGTACATTCCTGTGCAGGCTCCCGACAACGCTCCTGCCGAGCCCACCATGGCTGTGACCTGCAAGGACGGCTCGATGACAGCCGACTTCACCGTCACCATGCCCTCGAAGCTCTACAGCGGCGCCGACATGGCCGAAGGCACGACGCTGGGCTATAAGATTTATTCCGACGGAGCCGAAATCGCCGCAGGCGAAGCTGTCGCCGGCACTTCTTTCGCCCGCTCGATAGCCATAGCCGAAAGCGGCATGCACACCTTCACTGTCACTGCCTCCAACGAAGCCGGCGAGTCGACTGCCGCAAAAGCAAGCTGCTACATCGGCAAGGGCGTGCCCCAGGCCGTTTCGAATGTCGTGCTCAGCTATGCCGACGGCAGTTTCAAGCTCACATGGGCAGCCGTGACTGCCTCTGCCGACGGCGGATACCTCGATCCCGCTCAGGTAGTCTATGATGTTGTCGACAGCGAAGGCAATTCCGTAGCCTCCGGTCTCACCGCATGCGAGTGGACCAAGGCTCAGGCAATACCCGACGAACTGACTACTTTTGTCTTCGGCGTCGTTGCCCGCTACGATGCCAAGTCGTCGAATGCCGCGATGTCGAACGGCGTTACACTCGGACACTACAACGCACCCCTGTCGGTCGACATGAAGAGCAAAGCCAATTTCGATCTCCATACCATTGCCGATGCCAACAAGGACGGCAAGACATGGCGCTACTCTTCGTCGAAAGGTACTTACTACAGCTATGGCAACGACAATGCCGATGACTGGCTTTTCTCTCCTGCCGTCTACCTCGAAGCCGGCAAAGCTTACGATTTCAAGGCTGTGGCTCACGCTTACGGCGACAAATATCCTGAAAGAATAGAAATCAGACTCGGCTCGGCCCCCGATGCCGGAGCCATGACAACCGTGCTTGTTGAGCCTACGGAACTTCTCAAAGCCGACAAAGTTTTACCCGCCGCCATAGCACCCGCCGAAAGCGGCGAATACTACATCGGCTTCCATGCCGTGAGCGACGGCGGTCAATGGGATCTCACTCTCGTATCGTACAGTATCAGCGAGCCTTATGGCGCCGATGCACCCGATGCAGTGACCGGTCTTAAGATTGTGCCCGCTGTCAGCGGCGACCTCAATGCTACTGTTTCGTTCACAGCTTCCGCAAAAACCGTCACCGGGGCCGAATATACCGGCGACATGAAGGTGACAGTGCTGCGCGACGGCGAAAACATCAAGGAAATGACTGTTGCCGCCGGCTCGGAGAACAGTTTCACTGATAATGTGCCGGAATCCGGCCGCTACACCTACACTGTCGAGGCTTACAGCGCCGCCGGCAGCAAGGGCCGCAGTGCATCGGCCTCTGCCTTCGTAGGGCCCAACGTGCCCAATCCTCCCGCCGGAGTCACTGCAGTCGAGACCGTCGGCAAGGACGGCGAGCTCACACTCACCTGGGAACATCCCGCCACCGATGTCGACGGCAATCCTCTTCTCCCGGCAAACCTCGCATACAATGTATTTGTATATGATGCCGAAGCCAAAGACTGGAAGAAACTCAACGACCAGCCTGTGACCGCCCTCACCTACACCTTCACGGCCCAGGCGCCAACAGCACCCCAGACCTTTGTTCAGGTAGGCGTGCAGACCTTGAACTGCGGCGTGGCCGGCGAATACCTTGCCGGTGCGGGCCTTGTTCCCGTAGGTCCGGCCTACACACTGCCTGCCGGCATGAGTTCCATTACCGACATTCAGGAGTACATCGTGGGCATCGACCCGTGGGACGGCTGTGAATTCGGCATGAAGGCCGACGGCGACATGAATGCCGTTGTATCGCAGGACGGCGACGGCCAGTTCTTCTACGGCGAACGCGTGGGTTCGAGCACCGAACTCGGCAGCGGAAAAGGCCGCGGCGACTTCATCTTCGGTAAATTCAGCCTCGAAGGCACCCAGCATCCTGTGTTCACCATGTACACATGGAAAATCACCGACACCGATCAGTCGAAGCTCGACCTCTTCATTGTCAGCGAAGGCGTCACGACTCTTGTCGAGACTATCAGCTATGAGAACGACACCGACGGTCAGTGGGCCCGCAAGACCATCGACCTGTCGGCATACGCCGGCAAGACCGTGCAGCCCATCATCCGCTACCATTCCAACGGTCTTGTCTACTGCTTCTTCGACAATATCAGAATTGCCGATCTTCCTGATTACGACCTCGGGGCCGTCTCTGTTTCGGCTCCCAAGGAAGTTGAACCGGGCGAAGAATTCGATGTCGACGTAGTTGTCGAGAACATCGGCCGCCTCGCCGCCGGCAAGTTTGATGTCGAACTCAGCGCCAACGGAAAAGTTGTGGCCACTAAGAGTGCCGACGGCATCGAGCCGGGCACCACAGCCACCGTCTCGTTCGCACAGTCGCTCAACATGGCTTCGGGCACAAGCGTGGAATACTCCGCTACCGTGGTCTTCAACGGCGACGCCGATCTAAGCAACAACACTACCGCCAAGACTGCCACGGTAGAGCGTGTGGTTTCGGAACTTCCCTCCGTAAGCAACCTTGCCGGAAGCATCACACCTGCAGGCAACGTCATCACCTGGGATGCCATCACCGACGCCGACATTCCCTACGACAGATTCTTCGAATCGTTCGAGAACGCCGAGGCCTTCACCAAGGAATATCCCGGCTGGACATTCGTCGACCGCGACAAACTGCCTTCCGGCAATCTGGGCAACATCGAGATACCCAACCACAACGGCGAGGTTGATGCTGAATCGTTCATCGTATTCGACGGCAACAATGAAGCCTTCACCTCCACCACCTACGCCAAGGAATACCGCGCCGCCGACGGCCAGCAGTACCTCGGCTCGATCTACGCGCTCGAAGGCCCGCAGCAGCTCGGCACATGCGACGACTGGGCTATCTCGCCCCTGCTCCGCGGCGATGCGCAGACTGTGACCTTCAAGGGCAAGAACGTTTCTATCAACTACAGCGAGTACATTCAGGTGTGGTACGCCACCGAAGATACCACCGATCCCGATAAGTTCGTTCAGCTCAAATCGTTCAATAATCTCGGCGCCGACTACCGCGTTGTACGCACCGATGGCTGGGGCGACTTCGCCTTCACTCTGCCCGAGGGCGCAGTGCGCTTCGCTATCCGCGTGGTATCGGACGACGGCATGATGTTCATGCTCGATGCTGTCGAATATACTGCCGCCGACGCTGTCAAGGGGCTCGAACTCACCGGCTACAATGTATACTGCAACGGCGAACTCATCACTCCGGCGCCTGTCGCTGTAAATACCTTCACACACGCCGATGCCGACAAGAATATCGACAACATCTACCACGTTTCTGCCGTCTATAACCGCGGCGAGTCGGAAGCCAAGTCGGTGACTGTCGCCAAGTCGTCGGGTATCGACACTCTCGGTAGCGCTCTCAGCATCACAACCGCCGCCGGACGCATCATTGTCACCGGCGCCGCCAACAGTGTTGTTACCATCGCTGCCACCGACGGCAAGGTGCTCTACGCAGCTCAAGGCGATGCCAGCGTGAGCGTTGCTCCCGGTCTCTACCTTGTCAATGTCAACGGCACAACCACCAAGGTCGTGGTCCGCTGATCTGATAACCATTTTCCCCGTTTACCCCGGCGTGTACACCGCGCCGGGGTATTTTTTTGCCGTTGCTGCCTGCGGAGGTGTGGCGGGGAAGTGATAGTTTTCTGATTGTGATTGCAGAAATATTTCCGTAATAATAGTTGCTGTCTGAATTATATTTTGTAACTTTGCGGTCGCATTGGTTCGCGGAGGGTTTCACATCCCGAGGCGATTAATAGGGAATCAGGTGAGAGGCCTGAACAGACCCGCTACTGTATGTTCCATATAAACCGAGAGGACACGATACGAGTGTCACTGACCGGAAACGGTCGGGAAGGCAGTCCGCAAGGGGAACGAGTCAGGAGACCTGCCATGCGAAATAATTTCAATAATCTCGTGGATTAGATTTTGGGATGGACATATCGATTTCTGCCACATCTGAAATACTGACGATGCGCATCTTTTCCCGGAAGGGAATGCCGCATGAAGACAGCGCCGGCTTGGGAAAGATGGTGCATGTGTTTTATTGTCTGAAGGAATCTTGCGTGGCACTGTTGTCTCATTATCTTTTTCACCTTAACATCTCATGTGATTATGAACTGTACAAGGTGCGAAAAGGATTTTCCTACTGAACTAATGACAAATATAGACATCGTGGGTAGTTTTCTGCTACCTGAAACTCTGCTGTCGGCCCGGAGACAATACGAGACCGGAGCTATAGGCCGACAGCATCTTAGTACAATAGAAGACAAGGCAATTTCCCGTCTTGTCGAAGACCAGATAGGCGTCGGACTCACGGAGGTGACTTCCGGAGAGTTCCGCCTCAATCAATGGGACAAGGACTTTTGGTTCGGACTCGACGGCATACGTTGTGAAAGGGCTGAAAGCGGACACATCTATCAGCCTCTTGACTCGTTTACGGACATGATGAGGTTCATAGACCGCATCAGCTATAACCCGGAGCATCCTTTCTTTGCGGACTTTGCCTATCTGCTAAAAGCCGCAGACGGACGTGTGCGCTGCCGTCAGACGCTTCCTTCTCCGGCAAATCTCTACCTTGAGATCCTCTCCATGACAGACGGGAAGCCCGAACAAGTTTATCCTGATGCCGGCAATCTTCTTGACGATATAGCAGCAGCCTATAACAAGACGATGCGCCGCTTTTATGAACTCGGTTGCCGCCATATACAGTTCGACGATACGGCCTGCGGTCTTATGTGCGATGACAACTGCACCAAACGTATGCTTCAGGGAGGAATGGATCTGATTTCACTGCATGAACAAATAGTGAATCTGTTCAACAACTCTGTCGCCAGACTTCCGCCGTACATGGAAATCTCGCTTTATCTTTCAGGGGGAGACACTATTGTGCCTGAATGGGAATTTCTCCGGTATCCCGACAATATCATGCCGAAGGTGCTTTCGCAAGTCAATGCGGGCAAATTCTATCTGCCTTTTGATGTCGGCAACGACTATCAGCTCGAAGTTCTGCGCCACATTCCCGAAGATAAGGATGTGGTACTCGGACTTGCCGACGCCCACAGCCCTTTTGCCGAAAACGATTCCGAAATACTTGATGTCGTTGCCAAGGCGTCGAAGTATGTGTCACCGGAGAGATTGTCTGTCAGCCCCAGGACCGGATTCAAGCTGACAAGCTACGCGTCGCGCGGGCTTGCCTATGAATATCAGTGGCAGAAGCTCGCACAACTCAGGGAGGTTCTGGGTTATTGACGGGAAACTATCCGTTCTGCCTATGGCGGCGATAGGAAAATTCCCTGCTTGACAGTTTCTCACTTTAGCCGACGGTTCTACTTTTGCAGCGAAATTAAAAAAGCAGAAGATTATGAACCATCCGATGATTGTTTGGTGCGTAATAGCGGGAGTGCTGTTATGCGCATTTATATTCCGGGCCATTGAACGGTACTATACCGGACACCGTAACTGTGGCCACAAGCCAGGACATCTTTTTGAGATAGGCAAGGAAAAAGATATCTTCTACATTCCCGGAGATATCGACGAGCAGGATGATTTTGAGGACCTGTAATATGAAGAGTGTGGACAACAACGTCATTCTACGGGAGACTGCCACTTTTCTTGCCGACTATGCCTCGCTCCTTTCAGGATGCGGAGCCACAAGTATTCGGATAGAGAAGAATACCGGACGTATGGCCAGGTCTTTCGGATTGAGCCTCGACATCATCATAATGCCTGCCCATGTGTCGGTTTCCGTATGGGAAACCGACCGTACGGATGCGGTTGTTGCTCAACGAAAGACGGAAAATTGCGGCATAAGCTTCAATCTGAATGCCAGGTTGAGCCGTCTGAGTTGGGAAGTCGCAGACAACCATCTTGATTTATCCATCGCTGCCGAACGGTTTGAGCGAATACGTGAAACAAAGCCCACAGGAAAACTGGAAGTGCTTGTTCTGACAAGTTTTGCCAATGCTGCGTTTTGTCGGCTGTTCGGCGGGGATTGGATAGCCATGCTGATCGTGTTTGTTTCAACAATAGCAGGGTATAGGCTTAAACAAATAATGCTTGAAGAGAAGCGTGATATTCGTTTCACATTCCTTTGTGCCTCCTTCTTCTCGGCTTCACTAAGTGCTTCCGGGCATATATTCAATATAGGTACGACGCCGGAGATAGCGCTTGGAACAAGCGTTCTATATCTGATTCCGGGGGTACCATATATAAATTCGGTCAGCGATATTATATATCGGCATTATCTGTGTGCGTTCGGCCGATTTTTAGATGCCATAGTGCTTACGGTCTGCCTCTCCGTCGGACTTTGTGCGGGAATGTTTATTCTCGGGTTAAAATGGTTTTAGATGCCCTATGCTGAATGATATAATTATAAATATTTTTGAAGATGGATTGTTTTCGGCGATAGCCGCCATCGGTTTTTCCAGTATAAGCAACACTCCGCGGCGTGCATATCTGACCTGCGCCTTGATTGCCGCTGCGGGCCATGCCATACGTTATGTGCTGACGCTTCCTGAATTCGCGGGCATGCACATTGTTCCTGCCAGTACAGTGGCATCGTTTGCCATCGGCTTGCTTGCCGTGCTGTTCGCCTCACGCATAAAATGTCCGGCAGAAGTCTGTTTCTTCCCTGCATTGCTGCCAATGATTCCCGGTATGTATGCTTATCGCACGGTAGAAGCCATGTTGTCCTGTCTGTATTATACCAGGGAAGAATTTTTCGGTCACTATTTTTATCTGCTGGCATATAATGGGCTTACGTGTTCATTTATAATTTTAGGTATGGTTATCGGCGCCACGATACCTGTATTCCTTTTCAAAAAACTTTCATTTACTGCCACACGATAGCAAGTTTATCATTTTATCGTTAACTTTGCATATGGAACTACGACAATTAAGATATTTCGCCAAAGCTGTTGAGACGCTCAATTTCTCTGATGCCGCAAAAAGTCTCAATATCGCTCAAAGCTCACTTTCACAGCAGATCAAACAACTTGAAGATGAACTTGGCACAAAGCTTTTCATCCGCAGCAGCCATTCCATCCGTCTTACCGAGGCAGCAGAGGTGATGCTGCCTTTCGCGCTGAGGACACTCCACGAAGCCGAATCCTGCGCCGACCGTATTCATGATTTGCAGAAACTGCTTGCCGGGACACTCAATATCGGGGTAACTCATTCTTTCAGCTCCATACTTACGGAATCCGTCATTTCGTTCATGAAGATGTATCCGGCAATAAAGCTGAACATAGTGTATAAGCAGATGAATGAGCTTATGGAATTGCTTGCAAAGCGTGAGGTAGATTTCGTTCTCGCTTTCAGACCTCTCCGGCCGCTGCCCGATGTTGAGTCGCATATCCTGTTCCAGAACGCATTGTCGGCGATAGTCGGCAAATATCATCCCCTCGCTTCCAAGGAGAAGGTTTCCATAGCGGAGCTTGAAAAATACGAACTTGCACTTCCCTCAAAAGGATTACAGGCCCGCAATGCCTTTGACAGTATCGTGTCAAACTACAATAATTTCAAAATTCGTATCGAACTAAACGAAGTCAATACACTGCTGAAACTTGTCCGACAGACCTGCCTCGTGACTGTGTTGGCAGAAGATTCCATATATGATGCCGTTGGTGTAAAGGCTGTGCCGATTGATGTTCCCGACAACGAGATGGCTGGATGCGTACATATCCTGAAAGGAACATACCGTAAACATTCCATGCAGGAATTCATCCGGATTCTTACCGAATCAATAGCAGTCAAACGTCTTCAGAACAACTGGATATAAAGATTGTGCCCGAAATTTCGAGTACTTTTGTGGGCAGGATTAAGAATTGCCGACAGGACTACATCTGAATATTCTCGGCTTTCCGTCGACTTACACAAAAGTACACGATTAGTACCCACTTCCTTCTAAACCACTCTGACAATCAGCTGATTTGCCCAAATAAGGAAAAAATTGTAATTTTGCAGAATCTGAATTCTTTTACATCAATATAATGCGCAAATATCTGCTTCTTATTCTGGCAATGCTGGGTCTGACAGTGTCGGCCCAGGCTCCCAAGTACATTTTTCTTTACATCGGCGACGGTATGGGCATGGGCCCGATAATAGCCGCGCAGAATTATAACCGCATGGTGCTGAAAACTGACAAACCGCTGAACATGATGCAGATGCCGGTTGCCGGCTGGGCTCAGACATGGTCGGCCAACAGCGATGTCACCGATTCGGCAGCTGCCGGAACGGCTATCGCCACAGGGTATAAAACCAAAAACAGCATGCTGGGCATGACTCCCGACACTGTGGCCGTGAATTCGGTGGCTAAAATACTGCACGACCGAGGCTACGGGGTAGCCGTGGCTACGTCGGTGGCTGTCGACGACGCTACTCCGGGCGCGTTCTACGCCAACGTGCCGAACCGCAAGATGGCTTACGAAATCGACCGGCAGCTGCTCGAAAGCGGCTATGAATTCGTGGCCGGAGCCAATCTGAGCGGCACGGAGAAGGATGGAAAACCAACAGATATTTTCGACCGCTTCGCGGCAGAGGGCGTGCAGATTCTCCGCGGTCCCGCCGATATCGCCGGAATGAACGCCGTACGTGTGCTGCTGCTCAATGCCGACGGCATAGGCGACAAGTGGAACATAGGCTATACCATCGATTCTATTGCCGGTGCCATCTCGCTGCCTGTTATCGCGGCCACGGCTCTTGAACAGCTGCAGCGGACCTCGCCCGACCGTTTTTTCATGATGATTGAAGGAGGTAACATCGATCATGCCCTCCACGGCAACGACGCCGGAACTTCTATCAAGGAAATCCTCAATTTCGACGAGGCTATCGGTGTGGCTTTCGATTTCTACCGCTCACATCCTGATGAGACACTGATAATCGTCACAGCCGACCATGACACCGGCGCCATGGCCATCACCGGCAAGAACCGGAATCTCGGTCTCATCGACTTCCAGAAAGTGTCGAAGGAGCAGTTCAGCGAGTTCTGCAAGGCTATGTTGCGCAGCCGCAATATCTTTACCTGGGACGACATGAAGAGCTACCTCACCGAAAATCTCGGATTTTTCACTCATGTAGAAGTGAGTGAAGCCGACGAAGAGGCTCTGCGCAAGCTCTTCGACGATACATTCGAGAACCGTAACACAGCCGACCAGAAGACACTCTATGCAAGCTTCAATGCCTTCGCTGTGCGAGTGTTCGACATGCTCAACGACGCCGTCGGCATAAGCTTCAGCACCACAAGCCACTCGGGCAATGTGGTGCCGGTTTTTGCCGTCGGTCCCGGCGCCGATCTTCTCAAAGGCTTCAACAACAACACCGGCATAGCTCCGGCAATTCTCAAAGTAGCACAATGAAAAAAGTGATAACCGTTTATTGCGCCTCTTCGGCTACGCTGGCGCCGGTATTCCACAGCGCTGCGGCAGCCCTCGGACGCGAAATCGCCGCTGCCGGCGCCGATCTTGTCTGCGGCGGAGGCCGCACCGGCCTCATGGGCGAGGTGAGCAATGCCGCCCTTGCCGGCGGAGGCAGCGTCACAGGCGTCATTCCCGAATTTATGAAAGAACGCGGCTGGCAGCACGACGGCCTCAGCGATCTCCGTATCGTACCAGACATGCACAGCCGAAAATCCCTCATGATGAAGCTTGCCACAGGTATTGTGGCACTTCCGGGCGGAATAGGTACTTTCGAGGAACTTTTCGAAGCCATAACATGGCGTCAGTTAGGACTTTTCGACGGAAATATAGCCATATATAATGTGGATGGCTACTACGACGCCATTATATCGCAGTTCGAGAGCGCTGTCGGGCGCGGTTTCATGCGGCCCGACCACCGGCGCCTTTTTCGGGTGGTGTCGGAAGCGCGCGAAGCTGTTGAGTATGCCCTCGCTTCGCCGGAAGAAACAGTTTTTTCTCCTAAATTCTGATGGAGGACGGCGACAGCATACAGATTTTCGCGGTTCAGCCCGTCCGAGCGCCAAAGCACTGGGTTGACCCGGCGCTGCCATATCCGCCCGAACTTATGGCGGGGACGTCTCCGCTGTCGACAAGCATTGTCGATTCCATCGGCGCCGATACAGTGGCACCTCATATTCTCACAGCTGCCCAGGCCGAGGCTATGGCCGAAATCCGGCGGACCGACAGCATCGCCGCCGCCAGAGCATATGCCGAGGCTCATTCCGGACATGCCGAGGGTCTGGAGCCTTCGGAACTTCCGGGCGCATTCGACCGAACAGAGCCTGTGAGTGCGCTGATTGCCGCTACGCTCGTCGTTGCCGGCCTCTGCGCACGCGGCATCGGGCGTGCGCTCCGTTCTTACCGCACTGCGCTCTTCAGTGTGCGACGCCGTGAAAACGCCTTCGACGACACCCATAAGGCTCCTGTCGGTGCATCGGTGTTACTCGCTCTCATTACCGTTGTTTTCGGCGGTCTGGCTCTATACTGTTCCACACCTTTCTGTCTCGACCCCACATTCGCCGGAGCTATAGCCGCTGTAGGCTGTGCGGCGGCTTACTATGTGTTCATGTTCTGTGCCTGCCGCGTGGTGGGCTACACATTCGGCACACCATCGGGCAGTTCGCTGTGGAATGCCGGATATGTGGCCACAATGGCCTGTACCGGCCTTGCTCTCATAGTGCCGGTGCTGCTTATGATGTATATTCCGCAATGGCGTATACCGCTTCTGTGGATATG
This sequence comes from uncultured Porphyromonadaceae bacterium, assembly GCA_902462525.1. Classification (GTDB taxonomy): domain Bacteria; phylum Bacteroidota; class Bacteroidia; order Bacteroidales; family Muribaculaceae; genus CAG-873. The sequence goes on from CABQCA010000004.1 coordinate 26,456, forward strand.
TGCGGTGCTGTTTATTTTGGGAAAAACGATATTTATCGTTAAAGGATTTAGAATTTTTTACAATAAGATTCGCTCTCTGCTCTATTTTATTTTGTACCTTTGCACCTTAGAAATTATTCCTTTATTGGCGTTATACGCGGTCCTGAGCTATGTAGAAGGCGTTCAGACCGCGTGAAACTATATTTAAAACACTATTAAAGTGAAGGTTAAGAAAATTCTGGTATCACAACCCAAGCCGGCATCCGATAAGTCGCCCTATTACGAAATAGCAGAGAAATACGGCGTAGACATTGTGTTCCGTCCCTTTATTAAGGTGGAAGGTCTGAGCGCAAAGGAATTCCGCACTCAGAAAGTAAATATCAGCGATTACACCGCAGTCATTTTCACAGCAAAGACCGCGGTCGACAATTTCTTCCGTCTGTGCGAGGAAATGCGTATCACCATTCCGGTGACCCTGATGTACTTCTGCACCTCTGAAACGGTGGCAAACTATCTCCAGAAATATATCGTGTACCGCAAGCGCAAAATCTTCGCTTCCAAAACCGGCAAACTCGCCGATCTGCTGCCATCGATGCTCAAGCATAAGAACGATAAGTATCTCTTTGCCGTGAGCGACGTGAACAGCGGCGATGTGTCGTTCTTCACTGAAAATAAACTCGACTGCACGCCTGCTGTGATGTACCGCACCGTGAGCAACGATTTCGCGGCTGACGAGCCTTTCGACTACGATATGCTTATTTTCTTCAGCCCTCAGGGCATCGACTCGCTGCTGAAGAATTTCCCCGACTTCAAGCAGGATGACATCAAAATCGGTGCTTTCGGCGCTGCTACAGCCAAGTCGGTCGCCGACGCCGGTCTGCGTGTCGACTTCGAGGCTCCCAATCCCGAGGCTCCGTCGATGACCGCCGCCCTCGACCTTTTCCTCAGCCGCCAGTGAGGTCAGAATATTAGGAAGTAATATTCCTTCAATAGAGAATAACGGACCATTGTGAAGAAATACGGGCTCGGGAAAAAAGAAAAATTGTGCTCGCAGCGTGCTGTCGAACGTCTGTTCAGCCGCAGCGGGACCGATTTCAGTGCCCTTGCCTATCCGCTGCGTGTCATTGCCGCCGGTAATTCCGGAAGATGCTCTGATGCGCCGGTCGCGTTTCTCATTTCGATACCTAAGAAGCGCCTGCGCCATGCCGTCGATCGCGTGACAATGCGCCGCCGTGTGCGCGAGGCCTATCGCCTCAACCGCGACTGCTGCCCTCTTCCGGCAGCCGCACGCATAGATGTAGCGTTCGTCTATGTGGCCGATAAGCTTGTGAGCTACAGCAGCGTGGAGCGCTCGGTGCGTCGCCTGCTCGGTGCTCTCGGCACTCATTTCTCCAAACCGGCCGGCGATGAATGTGCTCAGTAAGGCTCTGGTGTGGCTCCTGAGCGTGCCCATAGTATTTTATCGCGCATGCATATCGCCTCTCACGCCCCCGGCATGCCGCTTCACACCCACCTGCAGCGCCTATGCTCTCGAAGCCCTGAGAAAGCACGGTCCTTTCAAGGGCTTGTGGCTGGCTGTAAAACGGATTTGTCGCTGTCATCCGTGGGGCGGCAGCGGATACGACCCTGTGCCATGAGCCGCGATATACGCTCTTTTGCCGACATTCATTCGCACCGCTGCAGCGGGCCCGACGTGGTGCGCTCAGTCGAGCCCGGCGACCCAATGCCGGGCAGCTACGGCACGGTGTGGTACTCTGTAGGTATACATCCATGGAACACCGGCAGTGCTGTCGGCGAAGCTGAATATGCCGAATTAGAGCGTCTTGCCGCCGACCCCCGTGTGGTGGCTGTGGGTGAATGTGGCCTCGACGCTCTCCGCGGAGGTGCCTCCGATGTGCAGGAAGCCGCTTTCCTGCGGCAGGCCGCCATTGCCGAAAAAGTAGCCAAACCACTGATAATACACTGTGTGCGCCGCTACGGACGCCTTATGGAGCTGCATCACGAACTGAAACCGCGTCAGCTGTGGATAGTGCATGGTTTCCGCGGCAAGCCCGAACTCGCGCGCCAGCTCGCAGCCGCCGGTATCGGCATATCTCTTGGCATCCCGCGCCCCGACATCGCTGCCGTGGTACCACCGCCCTTACTCTTCGCTGAAACGGACTGAGATAATTGAAGGGGCGAGGTCCATTTTCAATCTTCTTTCCACTTTTGGCGTTTCGCCGAAAAGTGCTATATTTGCAAAGTTATGGAAAAACAGGATTCAGACATCGGATTGCGCAGTGCGCAGGAGATGGTCGACAGCTGGATTCGCAGTGTCGGCGTCCGCTATTTTTCGCCGCTGACAAATATGGCTGTCCTCGCCGAGGAAGTTGGCGAGGTGGCCCGTGTGATAGCGCGTACCGACGGTGAGCAGTCTGCCAAAGCCGGCGAGAAACTCGACCTCGCCGATGAGCTGGCCGACACCCTGTGGGTGCTGATGGCTATCGCCAATCAGCATGGAATAGACCTCGCGGATGCTTTCCGAAACAATTTGATTAAAAAAAACGTTAGGGATAGCAGACGACATATTGAAAACCATAAACTAACATAAAATACTATGAGCGAACCTACAACCGACAAATACACACAGGCCGTCAACGCCAGCGCCGTCACCGAAGACGATGCCGTTGTCGCTGCCGAGGTAAAGAAAATTCTCGACGAGCATTTCGCCGAAAACAATACTCGCGATGTCCACACATTTCTGCTTGGCACCATCGATCTCACAACCCTCAAAGCCACCGACTCGCCTTCGTCGGTAGCCCGCTTCACCCAGAATGTCAACGATTTTGAGGAACGTTTTCCCTCGCTGCCCCACGTAGCCGCAATATGCGTATATCCTAATTTCGCTGCTGTAGTACGCACCGTGCTCGAGGTGAGCGACGTGAAGATTGCATGTGTGTCGGGCGCATTTCCTTCGAGCCAGAGCTTCGAGGAGGTGAAGATTGCCGAAACATCGCTTGCCGTGGCAAACGGCGCCGACGAAATCGATATCGTGCTCAACGTGGGCGATTTCCTCGATCACGACTACGAAACCGTGGCCGATATGATTACCGAGCAGAAAGAAGCTTGCCGCGGCGGTGTGCTGAAGGTGATTCTCGAGACCGGAGCCCTGAAAACAGCCCGCAACATCAAAGCCGCTTCGGTGCTGGCTCTCTACAGCGGTGCCGACTTCCTGAAAACTTCTACCGGCAAGGAATACCCCGGTGCAAGCCTCGAGGCTGCCTACGTGATGGCCCAGTGCATCAAGGAATACTTCGAGAAGACCGGAAACCGTGTCGGCTTCAAAGCCGCCGGCGGTGTCGCTACTACCGAAGATGCTGTCAAGTACTACACTGTCATCAAGGAAGTACTCGGTGAGGAATGGCTTACGCCCGAATACTTCCGTCTCGGCGCAAGCCGTCTGGCAAACAACCTCCTCAGCGACATCGTAGGTTACGAAGTGAAGCACTTTTAATCGAAGTTGAAAAGTTTATTAAGTAGAAAAAGTTAAGATAATAGTTTTGGACCCACAAGCGTTGGATTTCTTTTTACTATTTTCTTAACTTTCTAAACTCATTACTTTTTAACTCACATTCAGATAAAAACAAATGAAATATTGGGTTTACATCGAAGGACGCCAGCAGGGTCCCTTTGAACTGGAACAGCTCTACGATCTGCCTGTCGACAGGAATACAAAAGTATGGTTCGAAGGCCTGCCGCGGTGGATACCGGCCGGCGAGGCTGAGCAGCTTGCCTGTCTTTTTGACGGCAGTCCGCGCCCGGAGGCACCGGAAACAGTCGGAAGCGACTCCGAGACTGAAGCAAGCACTGACTGCGGGGCTTCGGCCGATGCCGCCGTTGCCGAAGAGAGCTGCGAGAGTGAAGAACCCGTGCGGAAAGCCGATTTCCTGCGTAAATCGGGCTTCGGACAGCCCTCTTTTCCCGGCAGCCGCATAGCGCGCCACGAACTGCCCGACGAGCCGTGTCCGCCTTCCTATCTGGGCTGGAGCATAGCGCTCACGGTGTGCTGCTGCTCGCCGCTGAGCCTCGGCGCTCTGGTGGCTTCGATATGCGTGTCGAGCTTCTATCAGGGCGGCAACATCGACAAGGCACGCCGCGCCTCGGAGTGGGCTGCGTGGCTCGTGATGATAGCCATCGCGCTGGGCTTCCTGCCGGTGATGCTCATGAGCGCCATGTTCTGATGTCGAACCCACGGATTAAAGTGGCGGCTGCGGCGGTTTTTCTGATCGCCGCAGTTGCCATTGTTTCGTTCTGGTACTATCGGCATGATCCGTCGGCCGGAGGTGCGCCGCAATGCCTTTTCCGGCTTCTCACCGGATACGAGTGTCCCGGCTGCGGCGCTCAGAGGGCACTCCACGCCATCGTCCACGGGCATCTCGCCCAGGCATGGAATCTCAATCCTTTCATTTTTTTCGCTGTGCCGGCCGCCGCTTTCTATATTGTGGCAGAAGCGGGACGCGAGCTATGGCCGCGTTTTCATGCCCGGGTAATAAGGCCGGTGATTCTTGTCGGTATTCTCATCGCTGTGATCGGATGGTGGATCCTGCGTAACATCTGACCTCTATTTTCGCTCTTTTGGCATATTTTTAGGTTTATTTTGCGTTTTTTTTGGTCGATAAATGTTTTTTTTATACTTTTGCCCGTAGTTTTATAAACATATATCGCATAAGTAAATACATAGGACACTAATCCCTCGCTAATTAACTTCAACTATTTATAATATGAGAAAAATTTACGCTCTCTTAAGCTGCGCCCTTCTCGCACTGCCTGCAATGGCCGACGAGCCGCAGCTGCCCAATGCCGGCTTCCAGGATGGCTGGAAGGACTGTGTTCCCTGGAATTCAGCCAACAATACCACTGTACAAGGAACTACACCCAACGACTGGACTGTCAGCAATGTCATGGGAGTTTTCGGATTGGGAAATACTACTGTCGCGGAGAATGTGGAAGGCTACGAATCGACCAGCGCTGTAAAATTAACCAATAAGCTGGCTATTGAAGGCATGGACCAAATCGTTCCCGGATATGTAACTTTAGGCACTACATGGAGTACTTCTGTTATGGGTTCGGAAAACGACGGTGGCTCTTTCGGTGGTTATGCATTCACCGGTCGTCCCGAAAAGATCACTTTCATGTACAAGTTTACTCATGAAGGTGAAAACGAGCAGCCTGCCAATGCCATAGCCTATCTTTGGAAGGGTACATACACTCAGGCCGATGTTCCCGCAAATATCGCTGCATTTGGCTCTCCCAAGACGGTAAATATGGTAAACCGCGACCGCAACATTCTCGGAATCGAAACTGCCAAAGGCGGTGCCGTGACCAAAAGCGAAGGCGCCGAGCTGATTGCAAAAGGCACAACTGTCATCACCGAGGTTTCGGCTGAATGGGTCAAGGGCGAAATCGTGTTCGAATATCTGTCGGACGCAACACCCGAAATGATCAATGTCATTTTCTCGGCAAACAGCTATTTTGACTCGGCTAATATTGCACTCGGTAACGCTTTCACTGTCGACGACGTGCAGTGCGTCTACGCTCCCGCCGGCAAGGAATATCCCGGAAAGCTCTCTGTGACCTCAGATGTATTGGGCTCCATTGCCGAAAATGTGGATGCTACGATTCTGATAACTCCGACCTCCGAAACTACATGTAACTTCCTGTTACCGAACCTTACCCTCGGTGATCTTGGTACTCTCGGTGACATTCTGGTTGAAAATGTTGTCATGAGCACCGATGCGGAAGGTACCACCACCTATAATGGCCACGTTGACGATCTGGTACTTATGGGCGGCGAACTCCATGCCAGTGTAGACGTTAACGGTACCATCACAGCCGCCGGTAAGCCGGATTTCGTTATTGATGTGTTATGGAATGGTATTCCAATTAAAGTGACGTTCACCGACGGCAATACTTCCGGTCTGACCGACATCGTTGCCGACGAGAACGCTCCTGTAGAATACTTCAACCTCCAGGGCGTACGCGTAGCCAACCCCGAAAACGGTCTCTACATCCGTCGTCAGGGCTCCAAAGTGCAGAAAGTCCTTGTGAAATAATCAATGGAAAGGCGGTTTCCAACCGCCGGCCCTGAAGAAGCCGGAAATTCTTCGCTCAACATAGTGAAAGGCAGGAGGTTGAAAACCTCCTCTCCATATAACATAGAAAGGCGGTTGAAAAACCGCCTTTCTATGTTATTAAATAAATATTAATTCTTAAGGCGGAAAAACTATCGGGTTTGGCTCTTCGTTTTATTTGAAGTATTTTTGTCTTGAAAAGTTAGACGTAACAACAGAAACACATGTCACAGCACGATAACTACAGCGGCCTCACCGATGCCCTTGTAGCGGAAAGCCGCCGCAAATACGGAGCTAATATTCTCACACCGCCGAAACAGCAGCCATGGTGGAAGGATTTTCTCAAGAAATTTTCCGATCCGCTCATCATCATTCTTCTAATAGCGGGAGCGCTTTCTATCGGCATATCTTTCTATGAGTACTACGGTCTCGGACAGGACTGGATGGTGTTTTTCGAGCCGATAGGCATTTTTGCGGCTATTCTGCTTGCAACTGGTCTGGCATTCATTTTCGAGCAGAAAGCCAACAAGGCTTTTAAAATTCTCAATCAGGTCAACGACGAAGAAGCTGTCGAAGTGCTCCGCAACGGTACCACCACCACTGTGCCGCGACGTGACGTGGTGGTGGGCGACATTGTGATTCTCAACACAGGCGACGAGATTCCCGCCGACGGGCAGCTCCTCGATGCTGTGACACTGAGCGTCGACGAGTCGACACTCACCGGCGAGCCGTTGTGTCATAAAGCCGTGGGAAGCCACGACTTCGACAAGGATGCAACCTATCCCTCCGACCACGTGCTTCGCGGTACGAAAGTAATGGAAGGCCATGGCGTGATGCGCGTGCTTAGCGTGGGCGATGCCACAGAGATGGGCAAGGTCTACAAGGAGGCCCAGATCGATGATTCCGTGAAAACGCCTCTCGACGAGCAGCTTGCCGCTCTCGGAACACTCATATCCAATTCGAGCTACATTTTCGGCGGACTTGTCATCGTGGTGCAGCTCATCGGCTTCCTCGGCTGGGGCGCATGGCAGGCATGGACGCTCATTGCACCGGTGGCGCTGTTCTTCTACCTGGTGATGACACGGTTCAAAGGCTGGGGCAAGACCGCCTGTGTGCTCGCTATAGCCGGCTTTTTCGTTCTCTTTATAGGTATGGTGTGCGGAGCTTTCGCCCTCATCAATCCCGGTGCCGGAAATGCCGAATGGTCATCGCTGATGGCTCATACTCTCAAGACTCTCATGGTGGCCGTGACGCTCATTGTGGTGGCTGTGCCCGAAGGCCTGCCCATGGCCGTGACTCTCTCGCTGGCCTACTCGATGCGCGCCATGCTCAAAACCAACAATCTCGTGCGCAAGATGCATGCCTGCGAAACTATGGGCGCCACCACTGTGATATGCACCGACAAAACCGGGACCCTCACACAGAACCGAATGCAGGTGTCCCAAACCGATTTCTTCGGCGATCCCTCGGCTGAAACAATCTATGAGGGCATTGCCGTGAACTCCACCGCCCGCCTCGACACCTCGGACGGCCGTGTGGGAGTTATCGGCAATCCTACCGAGGGAGCGCTGCTGCTGTGGCTGCGCCTGCATGATGTCGACTACGAGGCATTGCGGGCCGGGGCACGGCGCATTGCCGAGCTGCCGTTCACCACCGAGCGAAAGTTCATGGCTACTGTCGTCGATTCGGCGGCCGGCGGGCGCCGCCTCTACGTCAAGGGCGCTCCCGAAATCGTTTTCGCAATGTGCGGACTTCATCCCGGTGTCACCAAGGCTGAGCTCGACACCTTGCTGCTCGATTATCAGAACATGGCCATGCGCACACTCGGCTTCGCCTACTGTACTCTCGCCGACGGCGAGGCTGCTGTCGACGGCGACAGAATCGTTGCTCCCGGTCTCACCTTCTTAGGCATCGCGGCCATTGCC
>CABQCA010000005.1 GCA_902462525.1 uncultured Porphyromonadaceae bacterium
GAATTACGCAGACGGCTCATGCCGTCGTCGATGTCGTTCATCACATTCATCACTTCGGCCATGTCGTTTGCCCGGTTTAGGCGTTCAAGACAACCCGACAGATAGTCGGCATCTTTGCTTATATCGGTCGTTTCCCGTGTTACCGATGAAGAACTCCTGTCGGCGACGGTCCCGGTTTTTAACCCGGAGGAATAGTCATCTTTTACTTTGGAGGGCTTGAAAGTCTTGAAAGAGGTGCCGGATTGCTGTTCGGGCTTACCGACGACTGCAGGTCCTGTTTTCGGATCTGCCGCGCCGGCATCTTCCACAACAGTGGATGCGGGCTTTTTTTCCTCTTCTTCGGTCTTTTTAACGATGATTTCTTCCGGCTTTCTGACCTCGGCTACGGCTTCTTCGGGCTTTGGTTTTTCGGCGGTCTTTTCCACGACATGGCTTTCGATGGCTTTACCGGTGGCCGGACGCGGTTTACGGGGCTTGGGAGCAGTCCTCACTTCCGAAATGTGCTCATGGCGCACGGGCGTCGGCACAGGGGCAAGGCGTTTGTATGTTTCAGTCAGTTCCTTGGCTGTCAGTGCTATGTTCGGCGAGATGAGAGCGCAGAGTTCACGCGAGTTCTTATCGATAAGTCCGATGGCAACGGTCTCGGCTTCGTCGTAGCGTCCTTCGGCAAGAAGGAGAACTGCAAGATTATGCTGTGCCGACACCGAATCCGTCTCGGCACGCCACAGCCCTTCGGCCGTGGCGATATCTTTTTTCGACAAGGCATCGAGAGCTTTGCTGTCGGTCTCGTCGGTTCTGGTGAACCAGAAAAGTCCGCTTTCGAGTCGGTCGACGGGGCGCTGAAGGTCCATCCGTGCCGCCGAAATCCTGTCGACAGTACGTTCTACTGCGCCGCAATAGTTTTCAAGAGCAAATGGCAAATCCAGAGTCATGCCCTTGCGGACTGCTGCCGTAAGCCGCATAGCTCCACCTGAAATGGCGCTGGTGGTGGCATTGGCGCATACGCCCAATACCCGGAACGGGTTGTTGCTTATTAACTGAAACATATCCACAAAGATACAACCATTATCCGATATCTGCGGCATTTTCGACGTTTTTTTTCGATTCTATAAAACATGTGAAAATAATCGGTCGCATTATTTGTAGCCGCACAAGAAATTGCGTAAATTTGACAAAAATTTAATCATTATGGAAAATCTCTCCGCTTACCGGCTTCTTGGCCGGCTTTGCTCAGCTGCAGCGATTATGCGCTGGAACTACCGGCTTCCTTCGCGTGAATACTATGCAAATGACGTAAAAACTGCACTCATCGAACTTCAGGGGGCTTGTTCCGACACTGACCGTCCTTTTGTAACGGCAATGATCCGTGCTTCGATGGACCTGAAGCTCGGCGATATGATTTTGCTGCAAGGTGCTGAAAGGGAATCTTTCGAGGAAGGCCGAAAGGATGCCCGCTATGTGATGAACAGGCATCCGGAATACCGCAGTTCGCTCACCGATCCGGCGTTCGACTTCTCGGGCCTGAGGCATAGCGAAGAGCTTGAAGAAGAAGCCTTCCGAAAGAGGAAAGAGATCAATGCAAAAGCAAAACGCCGGAAATCGCTCGTTGCTGTTCTGAGTGTCTGTGCGGTGGCCTTTGTAGGTGTGCTCGTGTATGCATACCATCCTTATTTTAAAGAAAAACGTGCCTGGCAGGAGCTGATTGAAGCGACCGATGCGCCCGCCAAAGAAGTTTATTTCCGACAGTATGTCAACAATTTTCCTCAAGGCAAGCACCTCGCAGAGGCTTATGCGGTTCCTGTAGAGTCGTTTATGGAAGAACCTTCGTACGGTCATGCCCTTAGGCTCATACATGAATATCGTGACACCCGCAGGTGCCCGGAGGCGGCTGCTAAAATCGATTCATGCTTTCATGTAATAGACACGATATATTACGATTCGGTTCTGCGACCTCATGCCGACGGCAATGTGGGCGAGGCGCTTGATAATATAGCCGTTTACCGCAGCAGTTTGTCCGACGGAAGCTATCTGAACTCTGTCGACTCGCTTTATGAAGCAATATGGTCTGAAGAACTTTCTGCCGTCGAAGCACTTAACGGCGGCAAAAGACAGTACAAGGAATTTCTTCGGGGTCTGATAGGTTACATGAAGGATGCACGCACACGTACAATAGTGGCAAATATAAGCACCAAGGCGAATGTTCGCGAATATGGGGAATACCCCGCCAATGTGCGTTCTCTTTTAGAGAGCGAAGCCAACATGACTTCTGGTTTCAGCAATATTTTCGATCGGGTCTCTTTGCCTGACGACATGGTTTCGCTTAAAGATAATCTTAGTCTGGAAGATTCGGTGATGTGGAAGTCGAGGCTTACTTCGGGTTTGAAGTTATGGACCGACTCGTTGCTTACTCCCGGCCTTATCAGCTATAGAATTGGAGATGTTGATGAAAAAGCGCCTTCCGTACGGCTGACACTGAGCATTGTAAACGACGAATACTCGGGTTTCCCTGTTCTGTGGAAGCATACAACACGAAACCCGCAGTCGCTTTTTAAAGTAAACAAGATAATGCTCGGAGTCTCGATTTCGACCTGTGCCGAGATGTCGTATCCCGGCTGTGATTCGCCTGTGACTGTCTTCGGAAGCGGTACGCCCGGCGACCGCAGCGAGGAAGGCATCGGGGTCGATGAGGTCTACAACCGTCTTATCAACCGTAGTATCGACGATTTCAATAAAAAATACTATGCCACATTCGGGTGGCGATGAGTGCCGCCGAACTGAATTGGCTGACAAATGTGTAATATAATATTCATACCGTATGCGACAACCAATTATTTTGCTCACTTTTGGTTTGGCGGTGATAGCTGTAACAGCCGAAAATCCCTATCCTATAATTCAGACAAGCTATACCGCCGATCCTGCGCCGATGGTGTTCAACGATACGGTGTATCTCTATACGACTCATGACGAAGATGATGCCGACGGATTCAAAATGTACGACTGGCTCTTGTACACATCCACCGATATGGTCAACTGGACTGACTGCGGAAGCGTGGCATCGCTGAAGGATTTTAAATGGAATCCGCGTGATAACGGAGCATGGGCGGCGCAGGTTGTGGAACGCGACGGTAAATTCTATATGTACTGTCCCATTCACGGCAACGGTATTGGCGTCCTTGTGGCCGACAGCCCCTATGGGCCGTTTACCGATCCAATCGGCAAGCCTATTGTATGGCAGAAGGAACATTGGGACGATATAGATCCTACTGTGCTCATCGATGACGACGGTCAGGCCTATATGTACTGGGGTAACCCCGATCTTTATTGTGTGCGCCTCAACAGGAATATGGTCTCTACGTCCGGCGAGATTATAAAGTTCCCGAGGATACAGGACTATCAGGAAGGTCCGTGGGCCTGGAAACGAGACGGAAAGTACTATATGGCTTTCGCTTCCACATGTTGTCCCGAGGGAATAGGGTATGCCATGAGCGACAGTCCGCTCGGTCCGTGGGAATACAAAGGTCATATCATGGATCATACTCAGCGCACACGCGGCAACCATCCCGGTATAATCGCTTACAAAGGCAAGGATTATGTTTTCGGGCACAGTTATGATGTGCTGCGTCTTCAGACACCGGATCATCACGAACGGCGCAGCGTAGAGGCTGCTGTGATGAGCTATAATCCCGACGGTACGATAGCTGAAGTTCCCTATTGGCGCGACTCTGAATTATCGTCTTGCGGCACAATCGACCCGTATGGCCGGGTCGAGGCTGAAACTATGGCATGGGGCTATGGCCTGAAGAACGGTCGTCTGGATCGAAATAATCTCTATGTAGGGAATATCGACAGCGGCGAGTATATTCTTGTACGTAATGTCGACTTCGGCAGCGTAAAACCCCGGAAATTTGAAGTGAGTGCGGCATCGGTGAAGAAAGGCGGCTCCATAGAGCTTCGTGTCGGTTCTCCCGATGGAATTCTTATAGGAAAAGTAAAAATCAAGGATACAGGGTCGATCGACAGATATACTGTCAATACCGCTTCAGTCAGTGGTCTAAACGGCGTTCGGGATCTCTATATCGTATTCCGTGGTGCAGACACACATGGCGATCTCTTCCGACTCGACTGGTGGAAATTCATTAAATAAACTTTTTAACTTATAATTAATACTGTGACTATGAAATTCTTTGTAAAAGCTTTAACGGCGCTCGCTCTGCTCTTTGCCGTTACGGCCTGCACAAGCGGGCCTGAATCGGTGCATAAGAAAATCGAACGAGGCGAAACTCTCACTCAGGAAGATCAGGAGATAATGGAAAACTATTGTGCCGAGGCTATTAAATTCGTTCAGGACGGTAATTCGCTTTCCGAAGCCGACAAGCAGTATCCCTACGCCACCGAATTCTCGGTTCAGATAGTGAAGATGAAAGGCGCCAATGCAATTGAAGGCATCAAAAACCTCACAGACCAGGCAACCGAAAGCATAGACGATCTTAAGAAACAGGCCGAAGATCTTATCGACAGTCTGTAAAGATTGGTTCTCACTATCGCTGAATAAATGATAAGCAGCATTGCGGTCTGTGCCGCAGTGCTGCTCCTTTTTCGGTTAAAGACCGTTTATTACGATGCAGAACCCTCCTCGTGCTTTCATGCTGATGCTCTCGGGCACGGTGCAGGACTCCGATATTTTCCAACCATTATCTATCGTGGGGTCATCGTTGTATATTCTTGCCGTCGCTGTTCGGTTCGGAAGTGGAATACGGCTTATATCTAAAGGAACTGTCCTGTTTGCATCACTGCCGTTGATACCTGCGATATACCAAATGTTGCCTTTACGACGGGCCATGACCGCATAGTCGCCCGGATATCCGCCAAGCAACATCGTTTCGTCCCACGCTGTAGGCAGGGCGGTAAAAAAGTTACGGACCTTTTCAGGTTGAGCCATTATACTTTCCGGACGGTCTGCTATATGCTGAATGCCCGATTCGAAAAGCACGGTCAGAGCCAGTTCATGGCCTTTGGTGGTGATGTGCGGATGCTGTGAGTCGGAAAATGCGCACGGTGTATAATCCATAGAGCCGACTACATTGCGGGTGAACGGTAGTGTGGCGTTATGAGAGGCTGCCTTGTCGGTAAATGTCGGAACGTTGTTATACCATTCCGCGCCGTACACGGCTTCTGTCGTGATAAGATGCGGGTAAGTACGCTGCCAGCCGCGGGGCAGCGTAGCACCGTGGAAATTGACGAGCAGCCGGTTGGCAGCGGCGGATTCAAGCAACTCGGTCATATATCTTATATTGAGATTGCTGTCTCCTGAAAAAAAGTCGATTTTCACACCGGCTACACCATGTTGCCGGCACCATTTGAATTCTCTGTCCCGGTCGTCGGGGTCGTTGAGCCTGAATTTCGGACCTGGGGCTCCGTCGATCCATCCTACCGACGAATTATACCATATCATGGGCCGGACACCTTTTTCGACCGCATAAGCGATTGCATCTTCTACAGTACGGCCATTTTTCATTTCATCCCATTCTGCGTCGATCAGTGTGTATGGCAGCGACAGATTGGCAGCGAAATCGGTATATTTTTTTATGATGTCGTAGTCGTTCGATCCGTGATTATGTGCCCAGTAAATCCAGGAGGCGACCCCGGGTTCAATCCACGATGTATCGTCGAGGCGGCAAGGCTCGGAATTGTCAGTGACCAGTGTAGATTCAACCACATCGCTTAAAGAACCGATTATCAGTGTCTGCCAGCCGTATTTGGCATCGCCTTCGTTGTCAATGACAAAGCGGCCGGCAACGGAATCGGTGTAGAAGCTTGATGCGGCACAGTCGCGGTCGATATTCGATTCTGTCAGCAGTGCGAATATACCGTTCTGGTATTCAAACAATGCCGGATAGGCCCATCGGACATTTTTGACCAAAGGGCGGTCTTTCGGAAAAAAGTTCTCGTAGCTGTCGCTCCACTGCTGAATCCACCAGTGTTTTGCTGCGGAAACATCGATGTGCGATTCTTTGTCGATTTTCCAGGTCACGCCATCGTCGTAGACACGCATCAGAAGTCGTTCGCCGTCAGTCAGCCGCCATTCTGCAGGTATATAGCTGTTATGACAGTGGCGCCGCTTTCCGGTCGGCATATCATAGTCCACATCTGTCCGGGGACCCGACGAGGGCACTCCGTATGTCTCCGATACGATAGTCATGATTCGATGTCGGATTCCGTTTTTCGACACGTCGATGCTCAGACCTTTGCCTTTTTCGAAATCGACAGCAATATTTCCCGATGGCGACGTTACTTCGGCCGGAGCACACAATGCTGCGGCCGATAATGTCAGAAAGACGGTGATCTTCTGCAGAGTATATATCATAAAGCGGCAATTATAAGGTTTAGTCTGCAAAAATAATCAAATACGGTCATACCGGCAAGTTATAAGTTGACCGGAATAACACGTAGCAAGTCATAAATAATTTCAGATGCGGGATTTATCGGTTATTTTCGCTATCTTTGTGAACACGAAAAAAAACTTAGTTATGAAAATGATATGCGCGGCTGCTGCCGTATTTCTGGCCGGCGCCATGGCCTTCAGTGCCTGCAACAAAACTGAGGAGCATGATAAACTGGTGATTCTGCACACCAACGACACTCATTCGCAGATCGATCCTGACCGCAATGGCCTCGGCGGTGTGATGCGTCGCAAGGCTGTTATCGACAGTATTCGTGCTGCCGATAAGAATGTGCTGCTTGTCGATGCCGGCGATGCCGTGCAGGGCACACTCTATTTCTACCTCTACGGAGGCGAAGTAGAGCAGGAGGTACTCAACATTCTGGGTGTCGAGGAGCGTATTCTTGGCAATCATGAGTTTGACAACGGCATCGACTCCCTCGCGGCTGTACTCCGGTTATCGGATTCCGAAAAACTGGCATCGAACTACAACCTCACCGCCACACCCCTTGACGGCATGTTCAGACCTTATGCCATAAAGGAATACGATGGAAAGAAAATAGGCCTGATAGGCATAAACCTCGACCCCGAGGGCATCATTACAAAGGGTAATTACGACGGTCTCGGGTTTAAACCCATAATAGCTACCGCGAATCTTATGGCAGAAAAACTCAAAAATGAGGAGGGCTGCGATGCCGTTATCGCAATTTCGCACATCGGGTACAATCCGTCGCCTCTTGTAGGCGATTCGGCGTTGGCTGTCAATTCAAGGAATATCGATGTAATCATCGGCGGACACTCGCACGATGTCATCGACCCCGCCACACCGCAGGGTGCGGCACGTAGCCGCCTGACGAATCTTGATGGCAAGGAAGTACTTGTGGTACAGACAGGCAAAGCTGGCCGGAAACTCGGAAAAATTGAAATCAATCTCGACAGCCTCGGGCTGGGCGGACGTCCGTCTTATGAACTTATCGACATCGACAGCCGCTACGACGGTTATGTCGACCCTGAACTCGAGGCGACAATAGCAAAATACCGCCATGGAGTCGATTCGCTGATGACACTTTGGGTAGGCACTACCGACCATGAGCTGAAAAATTCTGATCCGGAGATGCTTAACTTTTTTACTGACTGGGTGTTTGAACGCGGAGCCGAAATAGCTTCTGACGTCGACTTCGCCATCGCGAATAAAGGTGGTCTGAGAACCGACCTTCCGGCTGGTAAATTTTCGAAGGGTCATATAATCAACATTTTACCTTTCCGAAATTATGTTACTGTCGAAGATGTGAAAGGCTCCGATCTTCGCACTGTCTTCGATGTAATGGCAAAGACCGACGGTAACGGCGTGAGCCACAATGTGAAAGTGACCTACGACACTGTCGGAGGGGTGAAAAACTACGTGTCCCGCGATATTATCATTTCGGGCAAGCCGCTTGATGACAATAAAACCTACCGTGTGGCTACAATCGACTATCTGTCGAAAGGCGGCGACTACATGAAAGGTCTCACAAAGGGCAAAATAGTGGCAGAAAGCCCCAATGCCGTCTACGATGACCTTCTTTTCTATCTCACCGAAGGCAAAGGAAAGGGTAAAGTCGTTGGAGGTGACACAGAAAACCGATGGAGCATTTCCCGACAGTAGCCTGACGCCTCATAAAATACTGACAGACAATGAAAGCACACAATTATCTCAAAGTCATTGCCGCCGCCGCGCTCTTCTTCAATCTCGGCGTATCGGCCGTTACTCCAAATATAAGCCGAGGCCGTGAGGCCGAAGCCGCCAGATGGGCCGACTCTGTGTATGCCTCGCTTACCGACAGGCAGCGTGTGGCACAGTTGCTTGTGCCTATGGTGATTACGCAGGCCGGATATGAAAAGGCCGCGGCGGCTGTCAAACGCTACGTCGGTACCGACGGCGTTGGCGGTCTGCTGTTTTCCGAAGGAAGTATCGAGCAGTATGTAAGGTTGTGCGACCTTGCGCAGTCCGAGGCAAAGGTGCCTCTGCTGATGACTGCCGACGGCGAATGGGGCGTTGCAATGCGGGTGAAGGATACGCCGCGCTTCCCTAAAAATATCGTAATAGGCGCTGTCACCGACAAACGCCTTGTCTACGACTATGGCAGAGAGGTGGCCCGACAGTGCAAAATCCTTGGTATAAATACTGATTTCGCTCCGGATGCCGATGTGAACTCCAATCCGGCTAACCCCGTCATCGGTTCAAGGTCGTTCGGTGAGAATCCTCAGCGTGTGGCAGAGGCTGCTGTGGCGTTTTCGCTCGGCATGGAAGATGGCGGTGTTCAGGCTGTGGCAAAACATTTTCCCGGCCACGGCGATACCGACGGCGACTCTCACAAAGGACCTGTGACTATTAATCACAGCCGAAAGGTTCTCGATGATATTGATCTTGTACCTTTCAGTAAATTCATAGAGGCCGGCTGCTCCGGCATCATGACCGGGCATTTGGTGGTTCCTGCTCTCGATCCGTCGCAGAGTCCGGCTTCGCTGTCAAGTGCTGTCAGTGCCGGTTTCCTGCGTAAGGTCATGGGTTTCGAAGGGCTTGTATTCACGGATGCCCTCGAGATGAAAGGTGCTGTTGCGCCTGATGGAAAGAACAATTGTGTGGCGGCGCTTCTTGCCGGTGCCGATGTGCTGCTGGTTCCAAAAGACGTGGCTGTTTCTGTTCGAGAACTGAGCAGGGCCCTTGCCGACGGTACAATCCCAAGGGCGACACTCGAGGACCGCTGCAAGCGTTTGCTACGCTACAAATACTACCTCGGACTTAACCGCCGCAAACCACTCGGTACCGACTATGCCGCTATTGCCCGCGATCTGAACAGCCCGGAGGCTCTCGCCCTTCTGCGCCGGCTCGCCGCAGGTGCCATCACTGTTGTAAAGAACGAGGGGGGCATTCTGCCTATGGGACGGCTTGCCGAGCGCACATTCTCTGTAGTGAGCCTCGGCGCGCCGCGCGACAACGAGTTTGCCGCCACTTGCGAACGCTATGCGAACGCGACAGCATTTCAGAATGGGGGCGAGGCCTTTTCTACGTCCTCGCTTGCAAAAATTGAAAAAGGCGATGTAGTGATAGCTGCTGTTTTCTCCGACAATGCTGCCGCACGCCAGGCGCTGGCGCAGCTCACTGCCGGGCCGAAGCCCGTTGTCGGTGTGTTTATGATAAGTCCGTTCAGAATCAGTAAATTCGGAACATCGCTCAATAAACTTTCGGCTATGATGCTCGGCTATGAGGATATTCCTGACATACGTCGCTGTGCCGCCGAGGCGGTTTTTGGCGGAATTGCTGTAAGCGGCCGTCTGCCGGTGAACATCGGTTCCTACTACCGGGCAGGTGCCGGCATCAATCTGCCAAAGACGCGGCTGGGCTTCACCTCGCCTGTGGTAGAAGGCTTCGACGCTAACCTTACCGACAGTCTCGACACACTTGTGAAGAAAGGCCTTGAAACCAGGGCTTTTCCAGGCTGCCAGTTGCTTGTGGCGCGCAACGGTAACATTGTCTACGAAAAGTCATTCGGAAAAATAACCGGCACACCCGGAGCTGCTCCGGTCAACGCCCTCACGGTCTACGATCTTGCGTCGGTTTCCAAAGCCACGGGTACCCTTCCGGGTATAATGAAGGCTTACGACAGCGGCCTTGTGAGCCTTGACGACAGTCTCGGATGCCTTATTCCCGAAATTACCGATTCGGCGAAGCAGCATATTACTGTCCGTGAGCTTCTTTATCACGAAACAGGCATGCCGGCGGCCCTCAACATGTACAATGTGATGTTCGACAGCACTTCCTATACCGGACGCCTCATCACCGGACGCCGCGACCGTACCCATACCATCAGGATACAGAACAAGGCATGGGGACACAATCGTGCCCGCATGAGGACCGACATCATAAAGCGCGTAAGATCCGACGAATTTCCTGTCGAGGCATCTAAGGGTATCTTTACGGGTTCTTCGGCCTACGACACCATCATGAACCGTATCTACACCATTCCTCTTAGGGCGAATAAGGATTACAACTATTCGTGCCTCAATTTCGCTCTGCTAATGGACATCGAGCAGCGCCGTACGGGAATCCCGCATCAGAACTATGTTCAGACCGAGATTTTCGGTCCTCTCGGAGCCTGGCGTACCGGCTACAGACCGCTTGAGCGCTTTGGTAGCAGCGAAATAGCCCCTACAGAGTACGATTCGTACATGCGCCGTCAGAAAGTTCACGGTTATGTGCACGATGAAATGGCGAACTTCTCGGGAGGCGTGCAGGGCAACGCCGGTCTCTTCGCCAATGCCTGTGACATCGCCAAGATATGCCAGATGTGGCTTAACGGCGGCATTTACGGCGATGCACGTGTGCTCTCGCCGGAGACAGTGAAACTCTTTACCACGGCGAAAAGTCCTACCTGCCGCCGTGGCCTCGGTTTCGACAAACCCGATACCGAACATCCCGATTGGTCGCCAACCTGTGATGAGGCTTCGCCCGAAGTGTACGGACATCTCGGTTTCACGGGTACAGTATTCTGGGTTGACCCCAGAGAGAATCTAATCTTCATTTTCTTGACAAACCGCGTCGACCCTACTCGCGACAATGCTGCTTTCAATCGCCTTTCCATTCGCCCGCGCCTCTTCTCACAGGTCTATAAGGCTATACTCCGTTAATGTTTAAGTCTGCAAAGTAAAAAGTTAAGAAAATAGCCCTTACCTCTTTGTTTCAACCTGACTGATATCTTGACTTTTTTTACTTAATTGACTTCTACATGAGCTTGCGGAAGTTGAATTAAACTAAACAAAAGGGACTGCATCGTGCGATGCAGTCCCTTTTGTCGGTTATCTGTTCGGATTATTCCGAACATTTGGCAACGATGAACTCGCGGTTGAGGCGGGCAATGTTGCTCAGAGGAATGTTCTTGGGACATTCGGCGGCGCAGGCACCGGTGTTGGTGCAGTTGCCGAAACCGAGTTCGTCCATTTTGGCAACCATGGCGCGGGCACGGCGCTTACGTTCTACCTGACCCTGGGGCAGGAGAGCGAACTGGCTTACCTTGGCCGAAACGAAGAGCATTGCCGAGCCGTTTTTGCAGGCAGCCACGCAGGCGCCGCAGCCGATGCAGGTTGCGGAGTCCATGGCGGTGTCGGCAACTTCCTTGCTGATAGGTAGATTGTTGGCATCCTGTGCGCCCCCGCAGTTGAACGACACATAGCCACCGGCCTGCTGAATCTGGTCGAAGGCGTTGCGGTTTACGGCGAGGTCGCGGATCACGGGGAATGCGGCCGAACGCCATGGTTCGATTGTGATAGTGTCGCCGTCGTTGAATTTACGCATGTGGAGCTGGCAAGTGGTGATGCCCTGCACGGGACCGTGGGGATGTCCGTTGATATAGAGCGAGCACATGCCGCAGATGCCTTCGCGGCAGTCGTTGTCGAAGACTACAGGCTCTTCGTTTTTCTCGACGAGCTGTTCGTTGAGCATGTCGAGCATTTCGAGGAAACTGGTGCCGGTCGATACATTCTCGACGCGGTAGTTGACGAACTGTCCTTTCTCTTTTGGACCACGTTGACGCCAAATTTTCAGATTTACGCTGATAGTATTTTCCATTTTATATAATGTGTCTGGCATGACAGCGCTGCCGCAGCTGCGCTGTCCGCACGTGGTTATCGTTTACGACTTGTAGTTACGTGTCTGAACCTGAATAGCCTCGTATTTGAGGGGCTCCTTGATGAGGATAGGTTTCACATTGTCGCCGGTGTACTTCCAGCACGAAACGTACATGTACTGGTCGTCGCGACGGGCGGCTTCGCCGTCGGGAGTCTGGTACTCTTCGCGGAAGTGGGCGCCGCAGCTTTCGTTGCGGTTGAGGGCGTCGATGGCCATCATTTTGGCGATTACGAGGAAGTCTTCGAGGCGGAGAGCCTTTTCGAGTTCGGTGTTCAGGTCGTCGGCGCGGCCTACGATGCGGAGGTCGGTGTAGAATTCCTTGCGGATTTCCTCGATTTCATCGAGAGCCTTGACAAGACTCTGCAGAGTGCGGCCCATGCCGACGAGGTTCCACATCACGTGGCCGAGGCGCTTGTGAATCTGGTCAGGACTCTTGGTGCCCTTTATGTTCATGAGCTTCTCGATTCGCGAGCGCACGTCGGCTTCGGCTTTGTCGAACTCGGGAGCGCTGGTGCTGAAACGGGGCACCTTGATCTGGTCGCTCAGGTAGTTCTGCATGGTGTAGGGGAGCACGAAGTAGCCGTCGGCAAGGCCCTGCATGAGGGCCGAGGCTCCGAGGCGGTTTGCGCCGTGGTCGGAGAAGTTGCATTCGCCGATAGCGAAGAGGCCCTTTACAGAAGTCTGAAGCTCATAGTCGACCCAGATGCCGCCCATGGTGTAGTGGCTGGCGGGGAAAATCATCATAGGTGTATGATAGGGGTCGTCGTCGCTGATCATCTTGTACATGTCGAAGAGGTTGCCGTAGCGGTCGCGGACCACGTCTTCGCCCAGACGCTGGATAGCGTACTTGAAGTCGAGGTAAACGGCGTTGCCGGTTCCTACGCCGTAGCCGGCATCGCAGCGTTCCTTGGCGGCACGGCTGGCGATATCGCGGGGACAGAGGTTACCGAATGCGGGATAGCGGCGTTCGAGGTAGAAGTCGCGGTCTTCGTCGGGAATGTCGGTAGGTTTCTTTTTGCCGGCGCGGATAGCTTCGGCATCTTCTTTCTTGGCGGGAACCCAGATTCGGCCGTCGTTGCGGAGCGATTCGCTCATAAGGGTGAGCTTGCTCTGGTTTTCGCCGTGTACGGGAATACAGGTGGGGTGAATCTGAGTGAAGGCGAGGTTGGCCAGATAGGCGCCTTTCTTGAAGGCCTGAACGGCAGCCGAGCCGTTGCAGCCCATGGCGTTGGTCGACAGGAAGAAGGCGCGGCCGTAGCCGCCGGTGGCGAGAACCACGGCGTGGGCGGCGTAGCGCTCGATTTCGCCGGTGACAAGGTTGCGTACGATGATACCGCGTGCGCGACCGTCGATGATTACGATGTCGAGCATTTCGCGGCGGTTGAAGCTCTTGACGGTGCCTTTCTTGATCTGGCGGTTCAGCGAGCTGTAGGCGCCGAGAAGAAGCTGCTGGCCGGTCTGGCCTTTGGCGTAGAATGTACGGCTCACCTGTGCGCCGCCGAACGAACGGTTGGCCAGGAGACCGCCGTATTCGCGGGCGAAAGGAACGCCCTGCTGCACGCACTGGTCGATGATGTTGTTCGACACTTCGGCAAGACGGTAGACGTTGGATTCGCGCGAACGGAAGTCACCGCCCTTGACTGTGTCGTAGAACAGACGGTAGACGGAGTCGCCGTCGTTCTGATAGTTCTTGGCTGCATTGATACCGCCCTGTGCGGCGATGGAGTGTGCGCGGCGGGGGCTGTCCTGAATGCAGAAGTTATAGACATTGAAGCCCATTTCGCCGAGAGTGGAGGCGGCGGAAGCGCCGGCGAGGCCTGTGCCGACCACGATGATGTCGAGGTTGCGCTTGTTGGCCGGGTTCACAAGGTGCTGGTGGGCTTTGTAATTGGTCCATTTCTCAGCGATAGGACCTTCGGGAATCTTCGAGTCGATGGTGTACTCGGGCGTTGTGCCGGTTTCGATATCGGCGTAGTCGTGCATGATAGGAGTGGAGTCGATCATGCCCTCAAGGTTGAGATTCTGTGCCATATCTCTGAGTTATTAATTGTTAGCGTTATTGGTGGATTGCATGCTCTTGGCGCGGTCGGCCATGCTGCGGATATAGTTGCCGAACTGGTCGAGCTGGCTTAGTTCGTTGGTCTTGACTTCGGGAGCCTGAAGGCCTGCATATTTTGCGATGGCTTCTGCGCGGTCGGCGTACGATTCGCCTTTTTCAACAAAGAAGTTGATCTGTGCGTCCTGGCTGGTGGGATCGAGAGCGGCGGCTTCGGCCTGGAATTCATCAATGAGTTCCTGGGCTTTGTCGCTCCAGAATTCGGCATACTGCTGCTGAAGTGCGCTGTCGGTGAGGAAGAATTTGCTGTTGGCCTGAACGGTGAAGAGGATAGCCTGTGCTACGAAGAGAAGCACTACAATGCTTGTCCACCAGCAGCTGATTTTTTTGAGGCGGCCGAGCCAGATGTTGTTGTCCCAGCCTACAGTGTGGAACATCGACCAGAAACCGTGGTTCATATGGAACCAGAGAGCTACGAAACCGATGATGTAGACAACCGGAGTCCACCACTGTTCAAAGGCAAGCTGCAGGTAGAGTGTTCCCATTGCGGGGCTGGCGGGAGCTTCGCCCACCATAGGCAGTGCGTCGAGATCGTGGTGAAGAAGTTCCTGAAGCTGCATTTTGCTCCAGAACTGAATCATGTGCACGACGAGGAATGCCAGAACGACGAAGCCGAGAACGAGCATGTTCTTCGACGACCATTCCACGTTGGGTGCTTTGCCGTTGATGTCGTAGCGGTCGTTGCCGCGTGCGTTGCGGTTCTGGATTGTCAGCCAGATTGCATAGATGATATGAATGATGAACAGAGCCGCAAGACCGGCCGATGCGATCAGCGCATACCAATTGGCACCGAGGAATTCGCATACCACATTATAGGCAGCGGGCCAGAAAAGTGCAACCGAGTTCATCAAAACGTGAAAAGTTACGAATAGGACGAGACATGCGCCCGTGATGGCCATCACGAACTTACGCCCTATAGATGAGCTTGTTAACCACATGAGATGATTGTTTTTGATGGATTTATGAATTGTTTGTGTTTTGTCGATGCTGTTCTGAACTGCAAATTTAGCAATCTTTCACAAACACCGCAACTTATTCGCCCAAAAAACGATTAATTCGTTCTTTTTAGAGTCCGTCAGATGGATAATTCGGTTGCTTGGATGAGACTTTTCATAACCTGCGCAGCCATATTTTATCAACGGCAGGGTTGAATGCCCTGCCGTTGATAAATAGGAGAATCAGTTCCTGATCAGTATTTTGACGGCTGAGCCGTCGGCTCGTCGACCGATATAGATTCCGGGTGTATCGGGAGAATCTACCTTTGAGCCGTCGATACGGAAGTATTCTGCAATCGGCGACTCCTCCTGTTTTCCGGTTTCAATTCCTTCGATGCCGGAATTTCCGGGATTGACGCCGATTGAATATATTCTGACACAGTTTGCGGTGACGGAATCCGGGGTGCGGAGGCGCCGTACTGTCTGCTGAACGTCCGCGGCTTCGCTTGCGTAGATATACACGTATGTATCTGCAGCAACATTGTAGTCAACGGAAATTTCGCCCTTTGAGTTTTTAATATAGTACATAGGCTTTTCTTCTCCGATTTTTACTGATATACGCTTGGTTCCTGTCGTCATACAGCTTACGGTTACCGATCCGTGTCCGGCGGGTACTTTGACGACAAGGCCGTTGAAACGGTTGGCTATGTCAGATTCGCCCGGCGCCATTCCGCCTACCGCTTCCACGAACTCCTCGTTCATTATTGAATTCAGTACGATAGATCCGTCGGATTCATCGAAACCGTCTTCTTCGCCAACTGTGACATACACATCGCCGATAACCGTGTCGCCAAGGTCGGTGTCGTTGTCAATGCCGGCGCTGAAGGACGTTTCGGTATTTTCGTAAGAAGCGGATATGCCTTCCAACGCTACAATCTGATTTGTTTTTCCGTTGTCAGAGCCATTCCAGCTGACATCGGCCTTGTATGCGGCGACGCTTGCTGCAGGAACTTTTATTGTAGCAGGGCCGACATAATGCCAGTTCCATTCATAATTCTGAGGGCTTGTGGCGGTGGCGGTTATTGTTGTAGGGGTGTCTGCATTGTCGAAGGTGAAGCAACCGTAGCCAAAGTTGCGGATGGTAGAGGCTATGTAGATGTTTTCAACGCCTTTGCAATAGCCGAAAGCGTTACTGCCTACGGAATCTACTCCTTCAGGGAGTGATATGGTCCGGAGTGAGGTGCAGTTGCTGAATGCATTGCTACCGATAGTTTTCAGACGAGCCGGCCAGTGGAGGTCGCGCAGCGATGAACAACCGCCGAAAGCTTCGTCGGAGATTGTGGTGATATTATCGGAGAGATGTATGTATTCGAGATTCACGCAGCCGGAGAAAGCTGATGGATCGAGGATTTCAACGCTCCGCGGCAGGATGACTTCGGTGACATTGGTATTGCCGGTATATAATCCCATGGGCAGACGGCGTACTTTTTCACCGATAACGATGCGCTCAAGGTCGCGCGGGCTGATACGGCCACAGCATTCGGCATTGATGGCGTTATAAGTCACGCTCCAGAGTGCGTTGCAGCCGTAAAATGCTGAACCATCAATATAAACTACGGATTCCGGAATCGTGATTCGGGCAAGTCTTTCACAATTTCTGAAAGCCTGTTGGCCGATTCTTTTCAATGACGGCATATCAGGCATATTGGAAATCTTAGTGCATGCAAAGGCTTCCTTCCCGATTATTTCGAGAGATTTCGGGATATTGAAGGTGGTGGCGGATGTGAAGGCAAACAGTTGTGGCGCCAAAGAAACAGTGCCGGATTTTACCGAATATTCCTGTCGGTTTCTTTCTGTAATTTCATAAGCTACTTTTCCGATATAGCGTATTCCGTCTTCCGGCTGAATTTCGCTGATAAAATTACAGCCATAAAATACATTCTCAGCAAGTTCTTCGATCGTTTCCGGAAGTTGTGCTTTCTTAATTGGTGTATATCCGAACGCCCGGTCGCCAAGATATTTCAATCCGTTGCCTATGAATATTTCTTCAAGATTGCTGCAATATGCGAAGGTGAGGTCATGGATGCTGTCCGGGGGGAATGGCATTTCAAGTCGTACTATTGTGCTTCCTTCAAAAGCTCCGGCAGAAAGCCTTACCTTCTTGTCGAATTTTACATTGCCGAGCCTGGTTCCGGCAAAAGCAGCATTGCCGATTTCTTCGAAAGATGGCGGGAAATCATATAATTGTAGTTTGGTGCAGTAATAGAAAGCCATGTCGCCGACAGCTGTCAGACCATCGGGATATTGCACTGAGGTAAGTTCTTCGCACCTGTCAAATATCCGTTCTCCCAAAGAGGTGATGAACGAGGGCAAAACGACGGTTTTTATGGTTTTGTGGCGTGCGAAGGCGGCTGCCAGATTATTGCGGAAGCAGTTATATTGCACAGAGGAAGGGGAGCTTCCGGCCCGCTCGTCTTTATTTTCCTCGCTAAGGTAATAGTGGTAGACATAAGTAGTGCCCATACCGCCTTCGGGCGCATCTACAATTGTACGGTATTCAGTATTATCATAGACAAAAGTCAGTTCAGACAAGTCAAGATATGAAATTGATGCGGTGCGTCCTTCGCCGCCGGCCAGATATTTAAGGTCGGAGCCATTGATTTTGCCTTTGAGCACAAGGCCCTCGAGTATGTCTGCGTCGATGTCCAGCAACTGTGTCTTGAGGTTTCCCGGCTTGCTGACTGTCAGCTCAAAGGTGTTTGCAGGAATTTCGGGAATTTCAGCGGTAGGGAAGGTGTAGGTGCGCGGTTTGTCCTGCGACATATATCCGTTACCGAATATTGTGGCGGTCTTTAATGTTGTACTCGAAGCAATATGAATGGGCGTGTCTTCATAGCGCTGTGAAGTTCTCACCGGGTCGGTGCCGTCGAGAGTGTAGACGAGAATGTTGTGCAGTCCGTCATCGTATGCCAGCGGAGTGGTGGATTTGGTCAGTATAAGATCAAATTGATTAAAGTATTCGCCGCTTTCGTGTGAATATTTGGTGTAGTCCTGCCAGTATACTCCTGTATTATCATTGCCGGCATAGAATATGCTGACATTGCTCAGCATTATGTCGTAGTCGGCGGTCAGTGTGAGGCGTGTACTTGCATCGGCGTCGTATATGGCATCGGCAGCCATATGGGAGCTCATGGCATCATATTCGTTAGTCGACAATTCCCCCTTGCCGGAGAGCGACAGCACATGCGGTTTCATGTTTTCCCAGTCGGGCGTGGTCTTTCCTGTGGGGTCTTCCCACATTTGGATATCGAATGAGAATGCGGCATTGCCTGTAAGTGTGGCTACGGGTGGTGTCGTTATGGAGCCGCCTTTCTTGATGATGACACACTGTGGGCCGGCGTAAGCGTTGGTAAATGACCAGCCCGAAGGATTGTCGAGCTGCGATTGGTTGATGACGTCGGTCGCTTCCATAGGTCCGTTGACGTTCAGGAACGTTTCGTTCAACAGGTCAGTCCGTTCGCTGGCGGAGAGTTGGACCACGGCTGCGGCAAGAACAACTAAAGAGAGAATTATTTTTTTCATATTCATTGGAATTTATGTATTCAACCATGAGTGACCGGCAGACTGTTGCCGGTGATAAATGATTTGAATTTCATGGAGCTGTGGTTTTAGAATGTTGAATTGTGAAATAATATGGATAAGGACACACTGGCCGCTAAGGCGACAGTATGCTGCGTCAGATTATGTTTATCGTTTTACGCCTGAGTTTTTCAGGTATCCTTTTCTGATGGCCTTGACAATCAGGTCGACACCGTTTATGGCCCCCAGTTTGCAGAACAGCGATTTACGGTGTGCTTCAACGGTATTCTCGCTCACAAACATAGCGGCGGCAATCTCGCGCGAGGTCTTGCCCTGAGCTATCTGATAAAGCACCTCAAGTTCTCGGGGTGTGGGATGCAGCGAATTGTCGCCAGCTTCTTTCAGCGTTCTGTGAACTGCTTCGCAGTAATAGTTGTTGCCGTTCAAAATTTCATCAATGGCGGTAATAATTTCATCACCGTTTCCTGATTTGTATATAATTGCGTTGACCTCACGTGCGAGAAGCTTGCGTAAGGTCCATATTTCATCGTGAACTGTGCTGACGATGATATGCGCTACAGGATTGCGGGCACGTATCATTTCTATCAGTACGAAGCCGTCAAGGTCGGGTAATTCAAGGTCGATTATATAGAAATCAAAGGATTGGCCGGCATCCATCGCGGATACCAGTTCCATTGCTGTGCGATATTTAGAAACACAAGTGGCACCATGGCTGGTGAGAATTGTGTTTATTCCCTCGCGGATTAGTTCATGGTCATCGACTACGGCAATCTTCATTTGTGATAAGACCGATTTGTCCGGTTCGTATTTTTCTGACATAAATGGAAATTTGATTCATATGCAAAAATACACCGGTGGTCACTGTATGTCAATTACGGAATTCCGTAGTTTTGGCGCTTGATGTACGGACTTTCAGATTTTTACGATTAGCCGTACTGTGGTGCCTTTGTTTTCTGGTGATTCTATTGTAAATTCTCCTTTTATGGAATTAGCTCTTTTCCTGATTGATTCCATGCCGATTCCTTTATTTTTCGTAGTTTTATATGTGCCGTTGTCGGCTACTGTAGCGGTAAGGCGAGGTCCTTCAAGCATCAATGTCACGGCTATTTCAGTCGCACCTGAGTGTCTGACGGCATTGCCGACCGATTCCTGAATGATACGATAGATTTCGAGTGAAATCCGGTCAGGAACAGAGTCCCAGTCGCCATCTTCAGCTGAAGACATATAGTGAACTGCTATTTTGCCGGAATTGGCTTCGGCCTGTTTGCTGACGTAAAAACGCACAACCTCGTCGATATTGGCATATGCGAATTCGGGAGGCATGAGTTCATGAGATATGCGACGCACGGCCTCGCGGCATGAGTCTATAAGTTCTACAGTACTTTCAAGCGGTTTCCCTCCATTTATATTCATCTCAATGGCGAGCAAGTCGTTGCACACACCATCGTGGAGTTCCCTTGACATTCGCTGGCGTTCATTTTCCAGACCATCGATATACTGTCGGGTGAGTTGTTGCCCTATGTCGGCACGCAGATTTGCAAACTCTATTTCTTTCTGCAATCTGTTGCGACGCTGGCGGTGGGCATACAGGACAAATATTATTATGGCTCCGAGAAGCAGTCCGGTCACGGCAAACAGCCACATCAGGGCAGTGGCCCGTTTCGTTTCGCTTTGAGCGAGCGCAAGCTCGGTTTCCTTGGTTTCATATTTAACAGTAAGGTCGCGAAGGCTTTCACGCTTTTCTTGTTCCCAAAGAGAGTCGCGCAATTCATTGCTTTGTGAAAGAGTGGTATAGGCTGCCTTATAGTCACCCGTTTCTGCATATGCTGTATGCAGGTTGTTGTAGCAGTCAAACTTTACAAACGGAAGGTTGTCGATTCCTTCCATTTCGAGAATTTCATTGAACCACTTGATAGAACCTTTGGGATTGTTATTCGCAAGGCATATTGAGCATTCGGCCTGATAGTAAACCAATTTAGCCATCGTGGATTCAATAGCCGGCATAAGAGCCTCGCATTTAGCTCTCCATTCCCGGGCTTCTCTTTTTTTGCCGAACCGGTCGGAAATCAACATTGAATATGCGGCTGATCGGAATGCCGCTTCATTATTCCCGGAAATGAGGGCGTCATTGTATGCAAGACTTTGATAATGCATCGCTTTGTCTAAATTGCCACAGCCCGTCAGAACCGATCCGACAACTCCGTAAACAGTGCTTCGCAACGCCGGATCATCGCTTTTTGAAATCCACTCGCCGGATAGTACGGCATGCTTTGCAGCAAGTTCTTTATGCTGTGTATCAAGATTCAGAACGGCAAGATTTATGTACAGGGAGGCGATTTCTTCAATTGCCTCATTACTCGGATTTTCTCGGAATTCATCTGATGTTACTATGGCAAGGGCTGTTTCATAGCATTTTAAGGCTTCATCGATTTTGCCCAAAGAGCGAAGAAATACGCCTTGGGCTGCATTTGTGCCAACTATCTGAACCGGGTCTTTTGATTCGGTGGCAAGACGGATTGCACTTTCCCCCACGATTACAGCCGAATCGGTGCGTCCGATGCTGTGAAGACTGTCGGCTGTTTCCCGCATTCTTGTAATTTCATCAACTTTTGCTGCTGTGGCAAAAGCCGATATATTACTTATTAGGAAAAGAAGAGAAATTAATAAATGTTTCATGATATAGATGTGGTTCTGGGGCTTAAATATGATGATATCCGATGAGTCTCCGGCCTTATAAAAAACATTCGACAGACTTTTGTCTATCGAATGCAAAAATAAGGATTTATTTTGAAGAGAAAAGAGAATATGTTGAAAAACATATGGATACGCACCGATGAGCCGTGTCCTTATTTCGCTGTGAGACCTCCGTCGATGAGATAATGGCCTCCGGTGCAGAATGTCGACTGGTCAGATGCGAGGAACCATACTAAAGCAGCCACTTCTTCGGGTGTGCCGGCGCTGCCTCGGGCGAAAAGAGCATTTTCTTCAGCCCAGCATTCGTCGACGGTCTTGCCGTCGACAGCGGCATAACGGTCGAAAATGTTGTCGACAAGTGGTGTGCGGATAGTGCCCGGGCAGATGGCGTTGACTCGGATATTGTACGGGCCAAGATCTACCGACAGACTGCGTGTGATCTGTCCGAGAGCACCTTTTGTCAGACCGTAGGCAAAGGAATGGGCTTTTCCTACGAACCACTGGTCGGAACAGTTGATGACCACGCTTCCGCCACCGGCTTCGATGATGCGGGGCACGGCTTCGCGAAGGGTGTTGACTGTGCCGTAGATGTTTGTGCCGATGACAAGGTCGAGTTCCTCGTCGCTGATGTCAAGCAAAGTATCGCGGCGATGGATTCCGGCGTTGGCGAAAACGCTGTCGAGTGAGCCGAAACGGGCCACTGTGGCTTCGACGGCGCGGTGTATGTCGGCTCGGCTGCGGGTGTTGCCCTCGGTGAAGAGCAGACGTCCTGTCGTGTCGGCGGCTACAATATTTTGCACTGCTTCTGCGTTTATATCCATAAAACCGACATTCCAGCCTTCGGATAGCATTCGGGCCACGGTGGCAGCGCCGATGCCTGTGGCGCCCCCGGTGATGAAGATGGTTTTCATGCTGTATTTTTATTTTTCGGCAAAATTAGAGTTTTCAGGCCATCCGGCCAAATTTGTGCCAACCTTAGCACTACTATGTGTGTTTTATAATCAGAACTAACTAACAACACTGATATATGAACGATTTTGACAAACTTATTGGTGACAGCAAACCGACACTCGTCGATTTCTTCGCCACATGGTGCGGTCCCTGCCGTATACAGGCTCCCATTCTCGAAGAAGTGAAACAGCATGTTGGCGATACCGCCAACATTATAAAGGTAGATATAGATAAGAATCAGGACCTTGCCGCACGCTACAACGTACGCTCGGTTCCTACGCTCATCATGTTCAAAGGCGGCGAGGCCGTGTGGCGCACCGTAGGCGTGCAGCAGGCCGATCTTCTCGAAGGCAAAATCAAGGAACACTCACATTGAGGCGTATCTCTCAATTTTTAAACGGCGGATATGCTCCATTCGCCGTTTTTTTCTTATTTTTGCAACCGATATAACATTCACCCATCATTAAACATGATTACAGGTATCATAGCAATCACCGGCAAGCCCGGTCTCTATAAACTCCTCAGCCGAGGCAAGAACAATCTGATTGTGGAAAACATCACTACCGGCAAGCGCACGCCCACCTATCCGCAGGATAAAGTGGTGTCGCTGCCCGATGTATCGATATACACTGAAGACGGCGACACCCCGCTTGTCGACGTTTTTGACAAAGTTTTCACTGCAACGGAAGGCAAGACAGTCGATCTCAAACAGTTCGCCACTCAGGAAGCTCTCCGCGAGTATTTCGGCACCATTCTGCCAAATTTCGACCGTGAACGTGTGTACACCACCGATATCCGTAAACTTTTCTCGTGGTACAATACCCTCGTAGCGGCCGGTATCACCGATTTCAAGAACGAAGAAATAGCACAGGACGAAGCCGCTGAGGCTGCTGAAGCCGCCGATAACGCCGAAACAAAATAAGCCCTGCGCTCAAACTCATGGAAAAAGGCCCTTCAAGGGCCTTTTTTATTGTCGCCAGAGGCACGGCTGAGGTGGAAAAAACGACTGAAAATTTGTAGAGTTTGAAAAAGTTGGGTAATTTTGAAGAAGAAAAGCCCGAATTGAACTAGGATTCTGATCGTTTTGACAATAAACCAATTATCTTATTATATGAAACACATTTTTCTTGCTGCCGCCGCGTGCGCTCTTATGTCGGCGACATTGCAGGCTGCCGTGGTAAGCGGCAAAATCACTTCTGACGGAAAAGGCGTAGCCGGAGTACCCGTGTCAGACGGCATAACGGTCGTAACGACTGACGCTACAGGAAACTATTCGATAAACACAGATAAAAAACTCGGATATGTGTTCTACACGCTTCCTTCGGGTTATGAGCCCACAGTCGCCGGTGCTCCATGCGAGCCTGCGATATGGGCACATCTCGCACCGGGTGAATCCGATGAGGTTCATAATTTTGAAATACGTCCTGTCGACAACCGCCGCTTTGACCTCGTTGTGATTACCGACGTCCATCTCGCTGACCGCGCCGATGATCTTCAGCAGTTCCACGAAGGATTTATGACGCGAATCAAGGATTTTGTAGCCGCTTCGGAAGTCCCTGTCTATACTGTTGCACTCGGCGACCTCAGCTGGGACCGCTACTGGTACGAACGCGAGTACGGTCCGGCACAGTTCATGGCCACTCTTCGTGAGGAGGAGTATCCGACGCTGTTTTTTCCCGTGACGGGTAACCACGACAACGACCCTGCTGCAGAGCCGGGTACCGGGAAAACCGATTTTGAAGCCGCGGCAGTTTTCCGTAAAAATTTTGCTCCGTCCTACTATTCGTTTAACCTTGGCGATGCCCATGTGGTGGTTATCGACGACATCATTTACAAAAATGAAAGAGATCCGGGCCGTAAGTATGCCAAAGGAGTGGCCGGCTCGCGAAACTATGACGATGCCATAAATGAAGAACAAATGGAATGGCTGCGTCAGGACCTCGCTCTTGTCGATAAAAACAAGCCGTTGATTGTCTGTACGCATATTCCTGTATGGCGTACTTCGTTCGACGGCAAGTTCACCGAGAGAGCAACGCTCGGAACGGATGGTGAGGACTCCGAAAAGCTCGCCGGAATGATGAAGGATTTCAGTAAAGTGCGTTTTCTCACGGGGCATACTCACTACAACGCCCACACGTCGGCTCCCGGATATCCGAACATCGCCGAGGACAATGTGTCGGCTCTCTGCACCCAGTTCTGGAACACTAAGGCCGTGGGCGGACGAATGATATGTTCCGACGGTTCTCCTTCAGGTTTCAAGGTCTATAGTTTCGACGGTCCGGATTTCAGCAGTCGTTTCGAGGCTGTAGAGGAAATCGACCGTCAGCCCTTCCGTGTTTACGATCTGAACACAGTAAAGGCTGTTTATGCCACCGATTCGGTCTACCGAATGTTGGTAGAAAAGCATCCTGCGCGCACCGACTATGCCGGATATGATGACAACATGGTGCTCATCAATGTATTCGACTATCAGCCCGGCTACGCTATCACTGTCGAAGAGGATGGCAAAACGCTTTCGGTAGAGCGCGTTACGGCCGATGACCCCCTTGCGATTTCAGTCTACGTGGCGCCGGTGATTCGCAAAACCGGTCGTGTAGGATCCAAGGATGCCTGTCGTCCGAACAACCACATGTTCGCCGTCCGTGCGGAAACAGCCGACAAGCCGGTGACAATCACCGTCACCGACCCCTACGGACGCACTGCCACACAGATACTCAATCGACCGAAAACCTTTCACAACCAGATGCAGTAAACTCATGGAAAGGCGGCTTTCTAACCGCCGGCATACATTTAAAAGCATAGAAAAAGCAGTGCCGTCGCTGGGATGGCACTGCTTTTTGATTTTTGGGCTTCGACGAAATCAGATGCCGTAGGCGGCGAGCTGAGCAGGGTCGAAGTTGTTGATGAATTCGATGTGGCGGGCCACTTCAGCCTGAGTGAACTTGGTGTAGACAGTGGCGACGTTCTTGAACGATTCGTCGGTCTTGGCATCGCGGAGCAGCAGATAGGCCATGATGATACTGCCGGCCATTTCGACGAGGCGACGGGCCATGAAGTCGAGGTATCTGGGGTTGTTCTCGCCTGTAACTTTGGCTACTGCTGCCTCGTACTGTGCGGTGCAGGCGGCGAGCACATCGGCCTGAGCATGGAATTCGGAGGGTATTCCCTCGGCGACATAGCTGTCGATGAGAGCCTTGTAAGCGCCGGTGGTGACGTGGCGGATAGCGGCCACAACCTGCAGCTGTGTCGTGCCTTCGTAGATGGAGGTGATGCGTGCGTCGCGGTAGATGCGTTCGCAGGCATAGTCCTTCATAAAGCCCGAACCGCCGTGAATCTGAATGCAGTCGTAGGCGTTTTGGTTGCAGTATTCGCTGCCGAGACCTTTGGCAAGAGGCGTGAGGCCGTCGGCGAGGCGGCTGTAGTGCTTCATCGTGGCGCGTTCCTCGGGCGTGAGGCTGCGTTCGCGGGCTATGTCCTCGTAGAGTTTGTACATGTCGACGAAGCGCGCTGTCTCGTACAGGAGAGAGCGCGAGGCCTGAAGCTTGGCATTCATGACAGCCAGCATTTCGGCTACGGCGGGGAACTCGATGATGGGCTTGCCGAACTGACGGCGTTCGAGGGCGTACTGGTAAGCTTCGCGGTATGCGATTTCACTTACTCCGACGCTCTGGGCGGCGATGCCGAGGCGTGCGCCGTTCATAAGAGCCATCACATATTTGATGAGGCCCATGCGGCGGCTACCGCAGAGTTCGGCGGGAGCGTTTTTGTAGACAAGTTCGCATGTGGGCGAACCTTTGATACCCATCTTGTTTTCGATGCGACGCACGGTGACACCGCCGTTGCGCTTGTCGTAGATGAACATCGAGAGTCCGCGGCCATCCTTGGTGCCTTCTTCCGAGCGGGCGAGCACAAGATGGATGTCGCTGTCGCCGTTGGTGATGAAGCGCTTCACGCCGTTGAGAACCCATGTGCCGTCTTCCTTCTGTGTGGCTTTGAGCATTACGCTCTGAAGGTCGGAGCCGGCATCGGGTTCGGTGAGGTCCATCGACATTGTTTCGCCGGCGCATACGCGGGGTATGTACTTGGCACGCTGTTCCTCGCTTCCGAACTCATAGAGTGTTTCGGCGCAGTCCTGCAGTCCCCAGAGGTTTTCGAAGCCTGTGTCGGCGCGGCTGACGATTTCGGCAGCCATGATATAGGGGGTGATGGGCATGTTCAGACCGCCGAAACGGCGGGGCATTGCCATGCCCATGAGGCCGGCCTTGCGGGTGAGGTCGAGGTTTTCTACGGTTTTGTCGGCGTAGTAGGCGTGGCCGTCGTGGCACGATGCGCCCTGATGGTCGACAGCTTCTGCGTTTTCAGCGATAGCGCCGCCGCAGATTTCGCCTACTATTTCGAGCACTTTTTCGTAGCTGTCCATGGCGTCGGCAAAGTCTACCGGAGCATAGTCGAATTTTTCGGCCTCGGTGTAGTCGCGTTCGCGAAGTGCCACAATCTTCTCCATCAGCGGATGGTGAAGATGGTGCTTCAGATAAGGATTGTCTGTATAAAAGTTAGCCATTTTGCTGTATTAATTTTCGTGTTTGTTTTTTAATTCAACTCCGATGACATAGAAGTGCGGTACATGCGATACTATTTCCGACGAAAGGTCCGGGGTGATTATGTTGTCACCGCAGAATCGGAATATTTCGAAGTTCGTATCATACCATACGGAGCCTACAAACATCAGAGGGATGAAAGAGTCTGTGCGGAAGTCGGGGGCTGTGAACGGACGCGTCTGGTAGCGGCGCACAATCTGCCCGTTTTTCGGATCCGTCTGGCTCCGCATAGACAAATACTGATAGGTTGAACCGATATTAGGAATTTCAAGGCTCACACGCAAGGTCGAGTCGTTGAGCGGAGCCAAACCGATATTCACTTTCTGTCCCAGATTGACGATTTCTTTGGCGGCGTCGTCCATATCTTCGGGTTTTACTTTCGCTTTCTCTTCATCGGAAAAGCGGCTCAGCATGTTGCGTGTGCGAAGCTCGTATATAAACCGTTCGTGTCCGTCGTGAATCATCTTTCCGTTCTCATATTCTCTTACTAAGAAAAGAACGGAATATGTGCTGTCCGACAGCGACGATATGTCGTAGCTCTGCACGTTGTAGCCGTCG
This sequence comes from uncultured Porphyromonadaceae bacterium, assembly GCA_902462525.1. GTDB lineage: Bacteria > Bacteroidota > Bacteroidia > Bacteroidales > Muribaculaceae > CAG-873. Next base: position 27,557 of record CABQCA010000005.1, read on the forward strand.
GCCTCGAGAAGCGAGATGTATGCGTCGAAATCGGGTTTGACAGGCTTGAAAGCCTGAGCCGTCACAGCGAGCGCTGTGAGCACAGCAAGTATCCCAAATGAGAAGAATCGGCTCATAGTATTGGACGTTACAAATTTTATTTGGAGTTCTTCTTGTAGTATTTGATGAGCTTCGGCACGATTTCTTCCATGTCGCCGGTAATTACATAGTCGGCGATAGTGTTGATGGGAGCGTTCGGGTCGTTGTTGATCGAAATTATTATCGAACTCTCCTGCATGCCGGCGATGTGCTGGATCTGACCCGAGATGCCGCAGGCGATATAGAGTTTGGGACGAACGGTCACACCGGTCTGGCCGATCTGACGGTCGTGTTCGATGAAGCCGGCATCGACGGCGGCGCGCGATGCGCCTACTTCAGCGCCGAGGGTGTCGGCGAGGTCGAAGAGGAGCTGGAAGTTCTCCTTGCTGCCCACGCCGTAGCCGCCGGCCACGATGATGGGTGAGTTCTTGATGTTTACTTTCGATTTCTCGATATGGCGGTCGATGATTTCGACTACGAATTCGGCATCGTCGACGTATTTCTTAGCGTCGAGGTTCACGACTTCGCCCTTATGGTTCGGGTCGAGAATTTCTTTCTTCATCACTCCTTCGCGCACCGTGGCCATCTGCGGACGGTGCTCAGGGTTGACGATGGTGGCCACAATGTTGCCGCCGAAGGCAGGACGGATCTGGTAGAGCAGGTCGGTGTACTCCTTTCCGGTCTTGGGATCTTTGTGGTCGCCGATTTCAAGCGATGTGCAGTCGGCGGTAAGGCCGCTGTGGAGGCATGAGCTGACGCGGGGCCCGAGGTCGCGGCCTATGCATGTTGCGCCCATGAGGCATACCTGGGGCTCGATTTCGCGGAAGAGGTTGATGAGCACGGCGGCATGGGGATTCGAGGTGTATGGGAAGAGGCGGGGGTCTTCTACCTTATAGACGGTGTCGGCGCCGTAGGGGAAAATCTGATTTTCGATGCCTTCGAGTTTGTCGCCGATAACGATGGCTTCGAGTTTCACACCCAGACGGTCGGCCAGGGTGCGGCCTTTGGTGAGGAGTTCGAGGCTTACATCGGCAACACGGCCTTCGTCGTATTCGCAGTAGACTATGAGGTTATTCTTGTCTGACATGATAATGATAGGATTGAGCGGCATTAACCGATTGTGTGGTTTGCGATGAGTTCTTTGATGAGTTCTTCGATTTCGGCGTCGTTGTTGTCGAGACGGCGGCTTTCCTTGGCAGTGAAGACAACATTTTCAACAGTCTTCACCTTCGTGGGCGAGCCTGCCATACCGATCTGTTCGGGGTCGGCTTCAACGAAGGCGGCGCCCCATTCGGCGATGCTGAGTTCGGGGTGTGCGGCAACGATGGCTGCTTCGGCCTCGCTGAGCTTTGTTGCTTCGGAGGACGATACAGCACGCTTGTACTTCATTACACGGCGGGCGTTGCGCGGACGGCATTCGGCAGCCGAACCGTTCACTGTCACCACGCACGGCATGGGGCACGACACGGTTTCGACACCGTTTTCGAGACGGCGCTTGACGACAACCTTACCGCCGTCGGCCGAAATGATTTCTTCGGCGTAGGTAACCTGAGGGAGACCGAGTTTCTCAGCTATCTGAGGACCGACCTGGGCAGTGTCGCCGTCGATTGCCTGACGACCACCGAGGATAAGGTCGTAGTCGGCTATTTTCTTTACGGCCTGGGCAAGAGAGTAGGATGTGGCAAGTGTATCGGCGCCGCCGAGTGCGCGGTCGGTGAGAACGACGCCTTTGTCGGCGCCGCGGTAGATGGCTTCGCGGATAACCTCGGCCGAACGCGGCAGTCCCATGGTGAGCACGGTGATGGTGCTGCCGGGATTGGCGTCTTTGAGGCGCAGGGCCTGCTCAAGGGCGTTGAGATCTTCAGGATTGAAGATTGCAGGAAGAGCGGCGCGGTTGATGGTGCCGTCCTCCTTCATGGCATCTTTGCCTACGTTGCGGGTGTCGGGCACCTGCTTGGCAAGCACAATGATGTTCAGACTCATAATCTTGTATTTATATTATTTTCTTGTATTATTATAGGGTTAGGGCTTGCAAATTTACACTTTTTTGCTTATAGATGAGCCTTTTGGACGAATTGAGCGCGTTAAAATTTGCAAACGCAGCCCTTCGAATTCACTTTTTTGCCTTTTTCAGCCAGCTGAACGCATTTGTGAAGGCTTGCAGCCACGGAGTGACGGCGCGTTCGCGCATCCAGTCGGGGCACCATGCGCACTGCCAGGGGAATATTGCACGCTCAAGGTGTGGCATCAGTGCCAGATGGCGGCCGTCGGCCGAGCATATTGCAGCTACGGCGCCTTCCGAACCGTTGGGGTTGCCGGGGTAGCCGGCGTAGGCGTAGCGGGCCGCAACTCTGATGCCCGAGGTTTTGAATGTGTCGGTGGTGACGAAACGGCCTTCGCCGTGGGCCACCCAGATGCCGGCGGTAAGGCCTTTGAGAGGACCGAACATCACGCTGGCATCGTCGACGACTTTCATCGACACGAATTCCGATTCGAACTTGTGCGAGAGGTTGTGGTGCATTTCCACGGGGCGTACATCGTTTCCGGTGGCACCGCCCGAGAGAAGGCCGAGTTCCACCATCAGCTGGCAGCCGTTGCAGACGCCGAGACTGAGGGTGTCGGGACGGCTGTAGAAACGTCGCAGTGCCTCGCGGGCTGTTTCGTTCCAGCGGAAGCCGCTCGCCCAGCCTTTGGCCGAACCGAGGACGTCGCTGTTCGAGAAACCGCCGCAGAACACTATCATGTCGATTTCTTCGAGTGTCTCGCGGCCGCTCATGAGGTCGGTCATATGCACGTCCTTGACGTCGAAGCCGGCGCAGTAGAGCGAGTAGGCCATTTCGCGGTCGCCGTTCACGCCTTTTTCGCGGATAATAGCGGCACGTATGCCCGACGGCTTGTGTGGGGTGCGCGGTGCTTTGTCGCCCATAGCCTTGCGCACGGTGGCAGGCACGGTGTAGCGCAGGGGCTGGAGCCCGAAGTTGGCTTTGCGTTCGTCGGCGCAGGCGCGCACGGTCTGCATACAGTCGAAGCGGTATGAAGGTTCGTACCACACGCGGCGCATGGCCGGCACAGATACGAATATGTTTTTCTTGTCGTGCGATATGGAAAGCACGTTTTCGGTAGCGGGAGTTCCGACGGGGAAGTAGCGCACGCCGGCAGCGTCGAGAATATCCTCGGCGCGTTTCTTGAAGCGGTCTTCCACCTGTACGAGCACTGCCGGGTTCTCGGCAAAGAGCATCTTTATGATGTCGTTTTCGTTTAGAACGGTGCTGAAGCCGTCGGTGTAGAATTTGATACCACCTTCGGTATTGGCAAAGCACATTTCAAGAAGTGCAGTCACTGTGCCGCCGGCGCTTACATCGTGCATGGCAGCGAGGAAGCCTTGGTGAACGAGCTTCTGCACTGTATCGAAGGCATTTTTGAAGTATGCGGCATCGACGTCGGGTGTGTGGCGCCCGATTTTGCCCATGGCCTGGGCGAGGGCACTGCCGCCGAGCTCCATGGCTTTGCCGCTGAAGTCGATGTAATATATAGATGAACGCGAGGTGCGTTTGAGCACCGGCGAAACCGTGGCGCGGATGTCGGTGACTTCACCGGCGGCCGATATGATGACTGTGCCGGGAGCTTTCACGCTTGTGCCGTCGGGGTATTTCTGGGTCATCGAGAGGCTGTCCTTGCCTGTGGGGATATTGATGCCGAGAGCGCATACGAAGTCACTGCAGGCTTCGACGGCACGGTAAAGAGCGGCGTCTTCGCCGGGATTCTTGCAGGGCCACATCCAGTTTGCGCTGAGCGACACTGCCTTCAGGCCGCCGTCGAGTGCTGCGCCGGCGATGTTGGTGAGAGCCTCGGCCACTGCAAGACGCGAGCCTGCGCACACGTCGGCAAGTGCGGCCTGGGGAGCGTGGCCCACCGATGTGGCCATACCGGCGCGACCGTGATAGTCGAGCGCGACAACACCGCAGTCGTTGAGCGGAAGCTGGAGCGGGCCTGCGCACTGCTGGGTGGCCACACGGCCGGTAACGCTGCGGTCGACCTTGTTGGTGAGCCAGTCCTTGCAGGCTACGGCGTCGAGGCCGAGAACAGCTTCGATATACTGCGGTATGCTTTCTTCCGTAAGCGTGGCCTCGTCGAATTCGGGGGTTGCGGTAGTGTCGTGGATTACGGTTTTGGGCGGGTTGCCGAGCATGTCGGCTACGGCAAGGTCGATGGCGTGCGAGCCGTCCGACGAACGGCCGAATGAGAGCCGTTTGTCGCCCGTGGTTTTGCCCACCACGTAGAGCGGAGCGCGTTCGCGGGCTGCTATGCGCTCTACTACTGCGATGTCTTCGGGGTTGATTACGAAGCCCATACGTTCCTGACTCTCGTTGCCTATTATTTCTTTATCTGAGAGGGTTGGATCGCCGACCGGCAGCGAGTCGATGTCGATGAAGCCGCCTGTAAGCTCGATGAGTTCCGAGAGGGCGTTGAGGTGGCCGCCGGCGCCGTGGTCGTGAATCGACACGATGGGATTGCTTTCACTTTCTGCGAGGGCGCGGATAAGGTTGGCCACACGTTTCTGCATTTCGGGATTTGCACGCTGTACGGCGTTGAGCTCGATAGCGCCGGCATAGCGACCGGTGTCGACGCTCGATACGGCGCCGCCGCCCATGCCGATGCGGTAATTGTCGCCACCGGAGAGAACTACGGTCTGGCCGGGCTGAGGCTCGCCCTTGATGGCGTCGCGGGCTGCGGCGAAACCTACGCCGCCGGCGAGCATGATGACTTTGTCGTAGCCCCAGGTGCTGCCTTTTTCCTCGTGTTCGAAGGTAAGCAGCGAGCCGCATATCAGCGGCTGACCGAATTTATTGCCGAAGTCCGATGCGCCGTCCGATGCACGCACAAGAATACGGGCGGGGTCGTGGTAGAGCCATTTGCGGGCTTTCGACGAACCGAGCCATGCGGGATTGTCAACACGGTCGAAGCGGGGGTAGGATGTCATGTACACTGCCGTGCCTGCAAGAGGAAGGCTGGCCTTGCCGCCGCCGAGACGGTCGCGGATTTCGCCGCCGCTGCCTGTGGCCGCGCCGTTGAAGGGCTCGACTGTGGTAGGAAAGTTGTGTGTCTCGGCTTTCAGCGAGAGGACAGATTTTATTTTGCGTTCGCCGAAGAACGCCGGCTCATCGGCACGCTCGGGGGCGAACTGCCAGATATCAGGGCCTTTCACAAAGGCGACGTTATCTTTGTAGGCGCTCACCAGACGTCCGGGGTTGGTCTTGCTTGTTTTTTTGATAAGACCGAAGAGTGTCGAGGGTGTCTGCTGGCCGTCGATGATGAATGTGCCGTTGAAAATTTTGTGGCGGCAATGCTCGGAGTTCACCTGAGAGAAGCCGAATACTTCGCTGTCGGTGAGCTTCCGGCCCAGTCGTTTCGACAGGTCGGCGAGATAGGCTTCTTCCTCGGCACTGAGCGCGAGGCCTTCCTGAGCGTTGTACGATGTGATGTCGTCGATTTCCACAGCCGGTGCCGGGGTGGCGTCGATGGCGAAGATATCTGACGTAAGCGATGTGTACACCCTCTGGAGCATCGGATCGTAGAAGTCACCTTCGTTGTGGCGCCGGAATTCCTCAATACGCAGAATGCCGCCGAGACCCATGTTTTGGGTTATCTCTACGGCATTCGTGCTCCAGGGGCTTATCATTTCTTTTCGCGGGCCGACGTAGGTGCCGCAAGGGGTGCTGCCGTCGGGCAACGGACGGGCGCCGGCAAAAAGCCATTCCAGGCGCTCTATTTCGTCGGGATTGAATTTGTGATCGCTGTCGACAGCGTAGAACGTTGTGTCGTCTTTAGTGAAAAATACAACCATCGTGCATGTTGTGTGTTTGGTTTCAGGCTACAAAGTTACAAAAAAATAGCCGACTGACAAAAAAACAAAGCTTTAGTGAGGAGCCTCTCGAAAAAAATAGCTAACTTCGCGATTCAGAATCGGCCCGGGACAAACAACAGATATTTTTCATGCAAGTGCGAGAAGCGGGGTGCGGGAGCGAAAGATAACGGCCGCCCGTCTGTCCAATAGCCTAATTTTAAATTGTAATAGATGCTTTCTTTTCTTAAATACCTGATACAGCTCATTCTTTCGCCATCGAACGGCTGGGAGGACATCAGCGAGCGAGAGCCTGATCCAGAAGTCCTGACCCGCACGGGTCTCTATCCGCTCATGGGGGTGGCGGCGGCTACAGAGTTTCTTGCATTTTTCTACGAGCGCCATGCGCATCTTGCCGCTGTGCTGGTGCGCGCCGTGGCGGATTTCGGCGCTTATTTTGTGTCGATTTTCATTGCTAAGTTGATATTCGACTATTACCTCAGCCCCCTCACGGCAAAAGGCCATTACGATGGCCGCCGGGCATCGGCTGTAACTGTTTTCGGTCTCGGGCTGATGGTGCTTATCCAGATTATAGGCAACTGTCTGCCCTGGAGTATAATTCTGATGCGGTTCCTGCCTTTTTATGTGATGCTGGTGCTTTATAAATCGGCTGCTTTCATGGAAGTGAAGCGAGGCTGCGAAATGAAGTATCTGCTCGTATCGGCAGG
>CABQCA010000006.1 GCA_902462525.1 uncultured Porphyromonadaceae bacterium
ATATATAGAATTTTATGAACGTTTGTTCGGAGTGCCTCAGGACGAGGCTGTGAAGCGATTCGCCTCCAAAGGTGTCAGCTCGTACACATTCGACGGCCTTAAACCTGAAACTAATTATGTAGGCTATGCCGTGGCTGTGAATCGTCTGGGTTCTATATGTGCAGATGTGGTATCCGCCGGTTTTACAACAGAAGCGGAGCAAAAGCCGGAAGATGAGATTAAAATCTCGGTATCCAGTCTCAGCGACCGTGAAATAACCGTTGATGTGGAAAGCGGTATCGCAGATCATTATGTGATAGGCGTGGACAATTCGGTGCGCTGGGAAGGAATGACTGACGAGCAGATTCTTCAGCGTCTTATAGCCGGTTATCAGTGGCAGGCCAAAGGTGGTGAAGGCAACGGCTCGTACACATTCTACAGTCTGATGCCTCAGACAGGCTATTCAATTTTTGCGTTCGGCTATGTTGATGGCGTGGCCACAACAAGGCTTTATCGCCTCGATTTTACTACAAAGGATGCAGTCGGAGCCGATATATTATTCAAAATGGAATATGACCGGTATTTTGACGGAACTGAAATGGCTGCGACCTATGGCGAAGAGAAATTCGGCGAGGCCCGGGGAAAAGCGGTGTTGCCTGTCCGTCTGGTAACTGAGGGCACTGACAACTGCGCCGAGATTTATTATCTTTTCTTTGAAGGAGATTATTCCGACAGATCAACTTATCCCGACGATGTGTTCATGGATGACCTTATTGAATATGGCGACTGGCGCAGCAGTAACTGTTACTATCCGGAGTATGACAAGCCTTACACAATGATAGGATTCGGAGCTACCGATAATATGGCTATGGGCCCGCTGTCGCGTCAGGTAGTGACTTTGAGCCGTGCCGGAGCGTCTCCTGTGTCGGAATATTCGGCTGCATCAGTGAAGAATATTTACAAAGGCAAGCAAAAACGCAATGCAGAACTGATGATATCCCTTAGCGGCAGATCGTCTCTTTCGGCTGATAGAGGTGTGAATAACTCCGAAGTAAAGCGTGTGATGCCCTACATAACCAACACAGACGTGCCTCGGATGCACCGCTTTGTAATTAAGTAAACTACCATCGATTTTAATATAATCGAAGCCTTTTGGAGCCGGTGATGAACCGGCTCCTTTCTCGTTATAGTCCGGTGTTTTGTCAGTCTGTAAGTCTGTCAGTCAATCTGCCTGAAATTTTTTGCTTTTTGGCGGAAAATGTGTAAATTTGCGGTGTGAACAAGAGGGGTGCCCGCAGCGGCTGAGATCATACCCTAAGAACTTGAAGCGGTCAGTACCGCCGTAAGGAACTTGTCGACGACTGCGCCGGTCGCGCCCCTTGTATTAATTATTTGCGTGACTGACATGAAAATCTTCATTAATCATCAGGAACATGAGGTGGCGGAAGGCGCCACACTCGCCGAGGTTCTCACTCAGCTTGGCCTCGACCGTCCCGGTATCGCCACGGCGATAGGCTCGAAAGTCGTTAAGAAAGACGAGAGGGCTGCCTGTGTCCTTACCGACGGTGCCGACATCATAATAATCAAGGCTGTCTGCGGAGGATGAACCGTATTGTCATCACCGGGCCGGCATTTGTCGCCGATGAGGCGCGGCGCATAGTCCGTTTCCTCGACGAGGGCGCTCTTTTTGTGCATATCCGCAAGCCGGAGGCCGACGAGAGTGCCGTGCGTGCTCTCGTCGAAGCAGTTCCGGCGCAGTACAGGCAGCGCCTCACCATTCATGATTTTCTGCATCTTGCCTGTGAGTACGGTCTCGGGGGTGTGCATCTCAACAGCCGCAACAGCACAGTACCCGCCGGTTTCCGCGGGCGCGTGAGCCGTTCGTGCCACACTGTCGGCGAACTGCGCGCCGACACCACCTCCGACTACATGTTTCTCAGCCCCGTCTTCGACAGTATAAGCAAGCCAGGTTACAAAGCCGCTTTCAGCTGCAGTGAACTCGGCGAGGCACTTGCCGACAGCAATCTTGCCGCACGGACCTATGCCCTCGGCGGCGTCGCACCGGCACGTTATGCCGAGGTGGAGCGCTTCGGTTTCGCCGGCGTCGCTTTGCTTGGCGCGGCGTGGAATCCGGTCGACCGCCACCGTTTCCGCCTCCAGTTAATCACCCCCGACGACATCGACACGGCGGCCGCCGCCGTAAGGGGTGCCCTCGAGGGTGGCTGCCGCTGGGTGCAGCTTCGTCATAAAGATGCCGCGACGGCACAAATCATTGAATCGGCAAGGAACGTGCGCGAGGTGTGTACCCGCTTCGGAGCCACTTTTCTGCTCGACGACCGTGTGGACCTTGTTGCGGCAACAGGCGCCGACGGTGTGCATCTGGGCAAGAACGATATGCCGGTGCGCCAGGCACGGCGTATTCTCGGACCCGGATATATCATAGGCGCAACAGCCAACACTTTCGCCGACATAGAGTGTGCCGCGGAAGCCGGCGCCGATTATATCGGCCTGGGCCCGCTGCGCTTCACCACTACAAAGAAAAATCTCAGTCCCGTGCTCGGCTACGGCGGTTATGCCGCCATAACCGCCGAGTGCCGCCGGCGCGGAATCGACCTGCCGATAGTGGCTATCGGCGGTATAACCACAGCCGACATCGCTCCGCTTGCCGGGGCCGGCGTGCAGGGCGTGGCAGTGTCCGGCTCGATAGCCCGGGCACAATCGCCGGCCAAAGCCTCCGAAGAATTTTTAACAGAACTTTTAAAAGAAAGATAGTTTATAAAGTATAGAAAGTGTAAATAGTTAAGATAACAGTTTTTAGGGGCGAGGCCCGTCAGCCTGTCAGCTTGTCAGCCCGTCAGCCTAAAAACTCCTAATCTCCTAACCACCTAATCTCCTAAAATATGAGCAAACTTGAATTAGGCGGACGTACATTTGGTTCGCGCCTTTTTGTGGGTACGGGCAAATTCCAGTCCAACGCTCTGATGGAAGCTGCCATCAAGGCTTCCGGCACCGAAATGGTGACCCTTGCCATGAAGCGTATCGACATGACCAATCCTGAAGACGATATGCTTCGCCATGTAATGCACGAAGGCATACAGCTGCTGCCCAATACCTCGGGCGTGCGCAATGCCCCGGAGGCGGTTCTCGCGGCAAATCTTGCCCGTGAGGCTTTCGGCACAAACTTTATAAAACTCGAAATACACCCCGATCCCAAGTATCTGTTCCCCGATCCGGTAGAGACCCTCAAAGCCACCGAGGAACTGGTAAAACAGGGATTTATCGTGCTGCCGTATATCCAGGCCGACCCTGTGCTCTGCAAGCGCCTCGAAGGTGTTGGCGCCGCCGTCGTGATGCCTCTCGCCGCTCCTATCGGCACGAACAAGGGCCTTGTGACACGTGAACTCCTGTCGATAATCATCGAGGAATCGACTGTGCCGGTGGTAGTGGATGCCGGTCTGGGTGCCCCCTCTCATGCAGCCGAGGCAATGGAGATGGGTGCCGATGCCGTGCTTGTCAACACCGCCATCGCTGTCGCCGGCGACCCCGTGGCGATGGCCGACGCTTTCCGCATGGCTGTCATCGCCGGCCGTCAGGCCTACGAAGCCGGTCTGGGCGGTGTGAGCCGCTGCGCCCAGGCAAGCAGCCCTCTGACCTCGTTCCTTGACTGAGGGCACAGGGTAGTTGAAAAAGTCGAAAAAAGTGTAAAAAGTTAAGATAATAGTTATAGGGGCGAGGCCCGTCAGCCTGTCAGCCCGTCAGCCTAAAAAACTCCTGACTTTTTGATCTCCTCCTCTCCTAATTTCCTAAATGATGTTTTCAGAAGAATTAAAAAAATACGACTGGGGCGAAACCACAGCCGCTATCGAGGCCAAGACAGCCTACGATGTGGAGCGTGCCCTGCGCAGGGAGCACCCCGGAATCGACGACTTCATGGCTCTCATTTCGCCGGCTGCCGCGCCTTACCTCGAGCAGATGGCCGCCCGAAGCCGCGCTATCACGCAGAAACGTTTCGGCAAGGTGATTTCGCTCTATATCCCGCTCTATATCACCAATTCATGCTCCAATGCATGTGTCTATTGCGGATTCAACCGCAACAACAAGTTCAGGCGGGTAATCCTGAAGCCCGAGGAAATAGAAGACGAGTGCAAGGCCATACGCCGCCTCGGGCCCTTCGAGAATCTGCTGATAGTCACCGGCGAGAACCCGGTTGCCGCCGGTACCGACTATCTTGAGAAAGCCCTGCGGGTATGCCGTCCATATTTCAACAATCTTTCTATCGAGGTGATGCCGCTCTCGGCCGAGGACTATGAACGCCTCACTCACTCCGGTCTCAACGGCGTGACATGCTTTCAGGAAACCTATCACCGCGAGCGCTACAAAGTCTACCACCCCGTGGGCAAAAAATCGGACTTCGAATGGCGTGTCAACGGTTTCGACCGTATGGGTCAGGCCGGCGTGCACAAAATAGGCATGGGCGTGCTGATAGGCCTTGAGGACTGGCGCACCGACATCACCATGATGGCCCGCCATCTGCTCTATCTGCGCAAGCACTACTGGCAGACGAAATACAGCGTCAACTTCCCCCGTATGCGCCCGTCGGAGAGCGGCTTCCAGCCCAATGTGGTGATGAGCGACCGCGAGCTGGCACAGGTCACTTTCGCTTTCCGCATTTTCGATAACGATGTCGACATTTCGGTGTCGACGCGTGAGCGCCCTGTTTTCCGCAATAACATAGCCACCCTCGGCGCCACCTCGATGAGCGCCGGCTCGAAAACCGAGCCTGGCGGCTACTTCACTTATCCCCAGGCTCTCGAGCAGTTCGAGGTCAGCGACGGCCGCACGCCGACCGAGGTGGTCGCTGCTATCCGTGCCGCCGGTTACGAGGCCGTGTGGAAGGACTGGGATAAAATCTTCGACTGATGGCAGACGACAGATATTCACGCCAGACGATGCTCGACGGTTTCGGCGGGGAAGGGCAGCGACGCCTTGCCGCGGCCCGTGTGCTCATCGTGGGTGTCGGAGGCCTCGGCTCTGCGGTCGCCCCTTATCTCGCCGGTGCCGGCGTGGGCACGATAGGACTCTGCGACTCCGACACGGTGAGCGTCAGCAACCTCCAGCGGCAGATTCTCTACGCCGAGGAAGAGGTGGGGCAGCCTAAAACGGCTATGGCCGCGCGACGGCTGTCGGCTCTCAACTCCGGTCTGACCTTCATACAGCACCCCGGGGGGCTGACCGCCGCAAATGCGCGGCAGCTCATCGGCAGCTACGACATTGTGGCCGACTGTACCGACAATTTCGCCACTCGCTATATCATCGACGATGCCTGTGCTGACGCCGGTAAGCCGTGGGTCCACGGCTCGCTGGGCGAATTCGCGGGTCGTGTGGCGCTTTTCAACGGCGAGGCCGGTGTCCGCTATGCCGATCTCTGCCCCGACCGCGACGATATGTGCGCGATGCCCAGAAGCACACTCGGTGTGCTGGGGGCTGTCGCCGGTGTCGTCGGCTCGCTTCAGGCCGCCGAGATTGTCAAATACATCACAGGAATAGGCCCCTCTCTCGACGGCCGGCTTCTGACAATAGATGTCAGAACCTACGAATCCCATGTGATTGAGCTGGCATGAGGCATGTAAATAAGCAAAATAAATACTTTATAAACTCTTTAAACTCAAAATATGGGCAAAGGATTTGATGAATATGCCGAGAAATACGATGCATGGTTTCTCGCAAATCCAAATGTTCTCTACAACGAAGCCGCTCTCGTGGCTTCGGTGCTCGGCAATGCCGGGCGCATTCTCTCAGTAGGCTGCGGAAGCGGTCTGTTCGAAAAAATTCTCGCCGACGACTACGGCATTAAGATTGCAGCCGGCATCGAGCCGTCGCACGGCATGGCTGAGATAGCAAGAAAACGCGGTGTCAATGTTATAGCCGAGACAACAGCCGAAGAAGCCGATTTCGGCGACGGCGACTACGACACCATTCTTTTCAACGGCACTCCCAGCTACATCAGCGACCTCCGGGGCGTTCTCGCCAAGGCATACCGTGCTCTGAAAAAGGGCGGCCGAGTGGTGCTCATCGACGTGCCCAAGGAGAGCGGCTACGGCACGCTCTACAATCTCGCTCTCGCCCTTGGCACATGGGACCACGAACTGCTGCGCGGTGTGGCGCCGGCCGATCCCTATCCTATCGAGCTGGTAAAGCAGGCCAACTGGCGTACGACAGCCGAGAAAACCGAGCTGCTCACCGAAGCCGGATTCGGCGATCTGAGCTATGCCCAGACTCTTGTCAATCACCCGCTTTATTCCGACAACCGCCGCGAGGAGCCCGTCGAAGGCTGCGACCGCGGCGACTATGTGGCCGTAACAGCATGGAAATAGACCGCAAATGGAGCGACGTGGCCTGGGAGGCCGCGCTGCCCGTATACGAAAAAATAACGCAGCATCCTTTTGTCACCGGACTCGCCGACGGCACTCTGCCGATGGAGAAATTCATCTTCTACCTCGAACAGGATTCGCTGTATATTCAGAACTACTGCCGTGTGCTCTCGTCGATAGCCGCCCGAGTTGCCGACCCTGCGCTTACCGAGACATTCCTGGCATTTGCCGCCGACGGTGTCGCCGTCGAAAAGGCCATGCACGAAGTTTATCTCAAGGAGTACGGCGGCCGCCGTGCCGAGCCGACGCCTTCGTGTCTGCTCTATATGTCGCTCCTGTCGGCCCAGGCTACGGCTCCCGTCGAGGTTGAGGCCGCCGCTGTGCTACCGTGCTTCTGGGTCTACTATGAGGTCGGAAAGGCCATTGCAGCCAAAGCAAAGCAGCCCAATCCGTTTCAGTCGTGGATCGACACTTATTCCTATCCCGGATTCGAGGAATCGAATCAGCGTGCCATCGACGCCTGCGACTTCCTGGCCGGTAAGGCGTCGCCCGACATTCGTCGCCGTATGACCGAAATCTTCGTCATGGCAACAAAGATGGAATGGCTATTCTGGGACAGCGCCTACAGACTCGAAAAATGGAAAATATGAAGACTTATACACGTGCACTCACCATCGCCGGCAGCGACCCCAGCGGTGGCGCCGGCCTGCAGGCCGACCTTAAGACTTTTTCGGCACTGGGTGTCTACGGCATGTCGGCCGTCGTGGCCGTTGTCGACGAAAATACTGTCGGAGTCACCGGCGTCCACCCCGTGCCGGTGCCGTTTGTGAGCGGGCAGATACGCTCGTGCCTCGACGATATAGGCGCCGACGCCGTAAAGATAGGCATGCTCCACTCGTCGGAGCTTATCCGTGCCGTGCGCGACACTCTGCTGCCCTACGGCATAGCGAATATCGTGCTCGACCCCGTGATGGTGGCCACCTCGGGCGATCCCTTGCTTCAGCAGGAGGCCATCGCCACTCTGCGCGACGAACTCATTCCGTCCGTCGCCGTCATAACGCCCAATGTGCCTGAGGCGGAGATTCTTCTGGGTACAAAAATCGACAGCCAGAGCCTTCTGCCGGAGGCCGCACGCGAGCTTTCGCAAGGCAACAGGGTGTCGGTTCTGCTTAAGGCCGGACATCTTGACGACGGCGACGAACTCACCGACATTTTCTACAATGCCCGCACCGGCCGCATGACACCGCTCGCTTCGCCGCGTGTCGACACTGTCAACACCCACGGCACAGGCTGCACGCTTTCGTCGGCCTTCGCTTCATTTCTTGCAAAGGGCGCCGACCTCGACGAGGCCGCTGCGCGCGCCAAAGCCTACATCAGCAGCGCCATCGCTGCCGGAGCCGGCTACCGCATAGGCCACGGCCACGGCCCCGTCCGCCACTTCTTCGACCTCTGGAAATAATGGAGCGGCGGTTTCCAACCGCCGGCATCAGTAAGGGTCTGTCAGCCACGGAAAGGCGGTTTCCTGACAAACCGCCTTTCCTTGTAAGTTCAGAGGCTGACGACCTTGCCTGCGAAGAGGCAGAGACCGGTGCTGTCTTCGTTGATGAAGAACAGGAACGGGCGGTCCACGGTCATAATCGCACTATTAGTAGGAGGTGCTGCTACATAATCAGAACCCATGGTGACAGCAGCTGCTTCTGCTCCCTTTTCATCAAACCGAACAGTAGCTATCTGCATGACTTCGATCGGAGTCGATACTTCTGACAGAATATTTGCGTTCAGGTGGTCAATCCCGAGATCCGAAAGGATTTTGCTCATATCTATTTTTTTCGGAGCAAGCTTAAACTTCGGGAACGACAAATCGACATCACACCGATAGAATTCAGAGGTCGCGGGGCTGATATAGCTCCAGTGCTCTGCGAGTTTCTCTCTCATAAAGCCGTTTATGTCCTCCGATTCTTTTGGCATCATTACTATGGCACTGAACGATTTGGCGAAGTGCAGTCTGACTACCTGGGCTTCATCGGTCTCGAAGTACTCTGTTTCGAGCCGGTTCTTCATCATATCGACCTTCGTATTTCCGTTTATTCCGTGGAAATCCGCCTTGACTGTATTTTCCTTTTTGAAAGGTTTGTCCCAGTCGCCTTTAAAATACAATGCGTTTGCGAGAAAAAGAGTAAGTGGATTGTCATCGATAAGCTTCTTTATCATGCCGTTGGTATTCTTATCAGCCCAACCGTTAATCTCCTCTTTAAGACCGGAATTGCTGAAATCGCGGGCAAATATGTCGCAGTCGAATACATCTTGGGCGGTATCGGCGAAGTCGGGATTCACAGTATATGATTTGTCATACCATAGTGCATTCGCAATATTTATCTTCAGTTTTTTGCCGGTGGCCGGAAGCCACTGCATATATTTTGCCGAAAGACTGTTGAGTGTCGCCAGATCACTGCAATGCAGGGCTTCGCAAATCGCAGTTTCATCGCCCGAATTTGCGACCATGGCAAGGAATGTCGACATGCTTAGCGGAGATACAGCAAAATTATTGTCTTTTTCCGAATTCTCAGCAACGGCCCTGATGAAATCAAGACTGAACTCATTAATCTCTGATGCAGCCTCCGTTTCCGCTATTGTTAGCGCTGGTTTCTCCATGCCGTTATCCCCACCGCCCGGCTCGTCGCTGCTCGAGCAGGCGGAGAGCATTATGCCCGCACCGGCTGCGATTAAGAATAATAATGTTTTGTTCATAGAATAAGATTTAGAATGTGAATGTAACGGTTTCTTTGCCGGCTGCATGAACAGTCGTTTTACTATATAGATAGCCAAAACCGCAAAAGACTGCATGGCACTCATAAAAAATCACTTATGGAGCGGCAGTTTCCAACCGCCGGCCTGAGTAGGTGTCGATCTGCCAAGGAAAGGAGGTATCCAACCGCCGGCCTTCGCGGAATGATTGAGAACTGAGCCCTCGGCCGGAAAGCAGTCTGTTTTTACCATGTGAGGCGGAGGCCTACGGGGATGGCAATTTCGGTCGGTTTTTCCTGACGGATAGTTTCGATTTTGCCGCCCGGATTGAAATAATATCGCAGTGAGGGCTCTGTAAACACACTGAACGACGGCGTGAAATGATACTGGATTCCCAGACCGCCCTCTACCGACCACTGCAAAGGTGCGTGGATGCGCGACTTCTCGATCGGCGATGATGGCCGTTTCCATGTCGACTGCCGTCCGCTCACAGGAATATCGAGGGCTCCTCCTCCATGGCCATATATGGAGAAGCCACTGAAAGAGCAGATTCGCCAGTTGAATTTCAGCGGCACACAGATGTAGTGTATCTGCCGGTTGTTAAGCCGCAGAGGAGTGTTGCCTTCACGCACTAAGTCGGATTCGAGGTATGTGTACCGAAGGCCGGTCTCTATGCTCCATCGCGACGTCAGCGATTTGCTGAGCGACAGACCGATAACGACGGGAATCTTATGATGCGTCACTTCTTTTTTCTCGATTTCAGGTCCCGGGTCTCCGGGTGAATCGGACCAATCATAGACGTAATCATCTTTCTGATTAGCGCTAATCTGTCCGGCGATTCCTGCATAGGTCAGTGAGAGGCTCCATCCGGAACTGTGGGAGCGCCGTAGTACGGGCTTTTTCTGCAGTGCTATCATGTTGCCTGCATCGATAAGCCTGAAGACCGGTATCGAATCGGTGTTTTCAGTAACACTGTCGGTTGAAACCGGCACTACGCTGTCGACGGGCACGATGATTTCCGAAATCAACGCCTTTTCCGGTTCTTCCGACTCGCGGAGTATTTTGTCGAGGGCCCGGGGGCGCACGGCTGTGCTGTCGTTGCGGCCTCTTGTTGCGGCAGTGTCGGGAAGCACCTTATGGAGGTTGCCGTCGGTGCTGCTGACCTCAGGACTTGACGGCTCCGCAACCTTGTGTTCCGGCATAAGTAGCCACACGGCCAGCGCGGCAGCCACTATCGACAGTAACCGCATTTCGATGCGGTACTGATGAATGAGACGACGGAGCATCGCCTTGGCCCTGACAAGCTGCGATGACGACGAGTGCGGCGCTATGCCGAGCATGGCACCGATTTCTTTGTGGGAAATACCGTCGAGAACGGCGAGGCGGAAAATCCTGCCGTATCCTTCGGGCAATTTGTCAAGAATGCGGCTGACGTCGTCCCACGACAGGCTGTCGGTGTCGCCGTCGGGGTCCTGTGCGGTGTATTCCTCCATCTCTTCCGTCACCGGAACATAGTCGTGGCTCAGACTTTCTTTGAGATACCTCATGGCAAGGTTTTTCATTATGGCGGTAAGCCACGGCTGTGCCTTCGAAGCGTCCTTCAGCGATGAGAGCGAGGCAAATGCAATGAGGAAGCCGTCGTGGAGAATGTCGCGGACGGCTTCGGTATTTCTGACATAGCGGGACACCACATCGCGCATAGGCGCGAGAAAGGTCTGATAAAGATTCCCCAAGGCTTCTCTATCGCCGGCCTGCCCTTTTCGTACAAGAGCCTCGATGTCCTGTGATTCTGTCATATATTATTATAGATACGGGAACACCGGAAAGACTGCATGGCATGTCGGAAAAAATCATCGTTTTTTGCACCGTACTATGCTTATAACTGATTGCCGGCTGATTTTATTGCCGGGATACCACGGTGCCTGATAAAAAAGGTTAACAGGCGGGGTTATTCGGCGAAAAGTGTTAATTTTGCAGTT
Source organism: uncultured Porphyromonadaceae bacterium (assembly GCA_902462525.1). GTDB lineage: Bacteria > Bacteroidota > Bacteroidia > Bacteroidales > Muribaculaceae > CAG-873. The sequence continues at coordinate 11,075 of CABQCA010000006.1, forward strand.
TGTTAGCTAAAGCGCAGAAAGATGCAACTTAAGAAATACAACATTGTCAACGACATCGCCGGCTGGGTGGCTTTTGTCATCGCCGCTGTCACATATCTGCTGACCGTCGAGCCGACGGCCAGTTTCTGGGACTGCCCGGAGTTCATATCGCAGGGTGCCAAACTCGAAGTGGGCCACCCGCCGGGCAACCCTATCTTCATGCTTGCCGCACGTTTCTTCGTTACGCTTTTCGGCGGCGGCATGGACACCGCCGCCCTGGCCGTGAACTGCATGTCGGCGCTGCTCAGCGCCGGCACTATCCTGCTGCTGTTCTGGTCGGTGACGCACCTTACACGGCGGCTGCTTGTGCGCGACGACGCCGACAGCGTGTCGCTGTGGCAGACGCTGGTGATAATGGGCGCCGGCTGCTGCGGCGCGCTTGCCTACACCTGGAGCGACACATTCTGGTTTTCGGCTGTCGAGGGTGAGGTCTACGCTTTCTCCTCGTTCTGCACGGCTCTGGTATTCTGGCTGATGCTGAAATGGGAAAACCGCGCCGACGAGCCCTTCAGCGACCGTTACCTCATTCTCATAGCATACGTAATCGGCGTGTCGATAGCCGTGCATCTGCTCAACCTGCTGTGCATACCGGCTCTCGGACTTGTGTTCTACTACCGCAAATGGAAGAATGTCAACGCCAAAGGCTCGCTGATAGCTCTCGCGGTGTCGTGTGTCATCGTAGGTCTTATCCTCTACGGCCTTGTGCCGGGCTTCGTGGAAGTGGCCCAGTGGTTCGAACTGATGTTTGTCAATGGTTTCGGCCTCAGCTACAACATGGGCGTGCTCATCTATGCCATCATTCTGGTGGCAGTGTTCGTGCTTACCATCAAAGCTCTCTATCACAGCAACAATGCCGGCTATATCCGTCTGATGGTCCTTTTGTCGGTTTCGCTGTCGGGCATGCCTTTCATTGGCCACTCGGTGGTGACAGGCGTGCTGCTGATTATCGCACTGGCGGTGTACCTTTTCGGCTTCTGCCGTCCGCTGCCGGTGCGTGTGCTCAGCATTGCGGTGATAAGTATCTTCGTTATTTTCATCGGCTATTCGAGCTACGCTCTGCTTCTGATACGCGCCTCGGCCAATACGCCGATGAACCAGAACGCCCCCGACAATGTATTTGCGCTCGCTTCCTACCTCAACCGCGAGCAGTACGGTGAGCGCCCGCTTTTCAAAGGTCCCGTTTTCGCCGAAACTTTCGAGGAAATGGAGTATCCCGAAGGTTCGGGCATATTCTATGTGCCCGTCGACGAGTACGGCCGTCCGCAGACCAAGGCTGTCGACGGCTATCTGCGCGACGAGAACGGCTCGGCATTCAACAGCCCCGCTAAATCGTACTCCAAGGTGGTGAAGGATTCCGTCGGTCAGCCTGACGAGTACGTTCAGGAAGTGGAGCGTCCGTCGTACCGCACCATGCCCGACCTCGACATGCTCTTTACCCGTATCTACGCCAATGACCCGGAAGGACGCTCGGTGAGCGGCTACAAGGCATGGGCCGGATACTCGACTCCCGACATCTACGATATTCCCCGCGAAGTGCGCGCCCGCTGGGCTCAGCAGGGTTTTGCTCCCAAGCATGAGCTGATGCCCTATCTCCACAGCATGGAAGCGGTGACAACGAACATCGACCGTGCTACGGGCGCTGAAGTGGCCTCTCAGGCTGTGTGGAAACCCGGATTCGACGTGAACCTGCGCTACTTCCTCAACTATCAGCTCAATCACATGTACTGGCGCTACTTCATGTGGAACTTCGCCGGCCGCCAGAACGACCTGCAGGGCAACGGCGAGCCGCATCTCGGCAACTGGATTTCGGGAATCCCCGCTATCGACAATGCACGTCTCGGCGACCAGAGCCTCCTGCCCGACGAGTTCGGAAAGGGCAACAAGGGCCACAACGTGTTCTATATGCTGCCTCTTATCCTCGGCATCATAGGTCTGCTCTATCAGGCCCTCTACCGCCACCGCAACAATCCGGAACGCGGCATACAGCAGTTCTGGGTGGTATTCTTCCTGTTCTTCATGACCGGTATAGCCATCGTGCTTTACCTCAACCAGACGCCCGGTCAGCCGCGTGAACGCGACTACGCCTTCGCCGGCTCGTTCTACGCCTTCGCAATATGGATAGGTATGGGCGTGCCCGCAATCGCAGTCTTCCTGCGCAATCTCATCGTCGGCAAGAAGGCCGACGACGAGGCAAAAGAGAAGACCGCCAAGGTTGCATCGGCAGCCGTGGCATGCGCCGTGGCTCTGGCAGTGCCGCTGCAGATGGTGTCGCAGACATGGGACGACCACGACCGCTCGGGCCGCTACACCACGCGCGATTTCGGATTCAACTACCTCAGTTCGCTGGCTCCGGACGCCATAATCTTCACCAACGGCGACAACGACACCTTCCCTCTCTGGTATGCCCAGGAGGTCGAGGGCTACCGCACCGATGTACGCGTGGTCAACCTGAGCTATCTTACTACCGACTGGTACGCCAACCAGCTCACGCACCCCACCTACGACGCCAAGGCCGTCGACATGTACGCCCGTCCGAAGGACTATGCCTACGAACGTCTGGGCTACAGCTTCGTGGTGCCCCGCGACAACACGCCCACACGTGCCAAAGACGCCCTCGAGGAACTTTATGCCTCCGATGCCTCGCACTACGGCGCCCCGCTGATGACGCGTCCCAATGTGGTGATGAAAGTCGATTCTGCGGCCGCCATGGCCACATTCGGCACCGGAACGCCGGCGGTCGACTCGCTCTATCTTGCGCCGTATGTGTCCGACGTGAGGACAAACATGGCATCGGGCAGCGGCATGAACCAGGGCCGCACGCTCTCGCTCGATATCGTGGCAAACAGTGTGGAAGGCGGATGGAAACGTCCGGCATACTTCGCCACCACAGTGCCCACATCGTACTATCTCGGTCTGACACCTTATCTCTCGGCTACAGGTCTCGCCTATGAGGTGACACCGTTTGCCAACGCTCCTGTAAGCCCGACGGCCGAAACCGGTTATCAGAACGTTGTCGGCAAATATCGCTGGGGCGGTCTCGACGGCGCTGACGCTTCCGGCCTTTACCTCGACGAGACTGTGCGTCGCATGGTGGCGTCGGTACGCTCGGCCATCCTCACAATAGCCGAAAATCTGATGGAGACCGGAGGTCTGCCGGCTTCGGAGAAATCGCGTGCCACCGCTGTCAAGGCCGGTCTCGAGGAGCCTCAGACCTACGATGATATGGCCCGTCAGCTTCTCGACATGATCAGAACCAAGCTTCCGGCCGAGGCATCGCCATTCGACGGATTGCTCGGGCTCTACCTCAGCCGCGACTATCTCAACCTCTACCTGGCCCACTCCGACCCGAAGGACCTCGAAATCGCCGAGGCTCTCGCTAATTCCGAAGCCGAGCGCTTCGCGCAGTATATCCGCTACGGCGCGTCGCTCACTCCCGGCGAATTCGCATTGCTGGGCCGCTCCGAGCAGTATGCCATGCAGTATCTCGGCGAAGCCGTGGCTCTCCGGAACTACATCGATATTCTCCGCAACAAGCCTGAGATAGCCACCGACAGTCTCTATGCAGCCGAACTTGCCGCCATTTCCGACGGTCTCGACACCGACCTGCGGGCAGCTCCCCTTATTTTCATCGAGGGCTATACCGCTGCCGAACTTGAGGAGGGCCTTGAATCGTTCAACGACGACCAGCGTGCCGTCATCGAAGCCGCCATCGCCATCCTGCGCGCCAACGAGGCTGCCGGCACCGATCCCATGGCTTTCAGCCGCGATCTCATGGACCGCTACGGTTTCTCGGCGGCACAGTGGCAGAGCCTGCTCAAATGAAAGCCCTCAAACATCTGGTGACGCAGCCGCCGCTGCTTTACCGTCTGCTGTTTCCCGAAGCCTTCTGGCGCATAAAACTCACGGGCGCCGCCCCGAAGGTGTTTCTTACCTTCGACGACGGCCCCATACCCGAGCAGACGCCATGGGTGCTCGACTGTCTGGACCGCTACGGCGTTAAAGCCACATTCTTCATGGTGGGCGACAACGTGAGGCGGCATCCCGAACTGCTCGAGGAGGTGAAGCGCCGCGGCCACAGCTGGGGCAATCACACCATGCACCATGTGCAGGGCGTCAAAATGAGCACACGGGCTTATCTGCACGATGTGGCCGAAGCTCACAAACTCATCGGCAGCCCGCTGTTCAGGCCGCCGCACGGTTTGCTGGGCTGGGCACAGGCGAAGGTGCTCAAGGAACATTTCAACATTATAATGTACGACGTTGTCACGCGCGACTATGCCCGCCGTATTACGGCTGATGAGGTGTTCGACAATGTGCGGCGTTTTGTGCGCAACGGCTCCATAATCGTGTTCCACGATTCGCTGAAAGCGGGCGACAAGATGCGTATTGCGCTTCCCCGCTCAATCGAATGGCTCCTCGGACAAGGCTATGAATTCAGGGCTCTCACCATGTAGCGCTGTCATCAGGGCTGCCATGCGCAGCGGTGCCGTTGCCGCCGGCTTTGCCGAAGCCGGGCCGCTCACCGAGGCTGAAACCGGCATTTTCGACCGATGGCTGGCCGCCGGCCGCCATGCCGGCATGGACTACATGGAGCGCTACGCCGACCTTCGCGCCGACCCGCGCTCTCTTCTCGACGGCGCACGGAGCATCCTTTCGCTTGCATTTCCCTACGCGCAGCCTGTTCGGCACCCTCTTTTCGCCGACTACGCCCTCGGTGAGGACTATCACACCGCTCTGAGGCGCATACTCGCGCCCGTTGCAGCATTGATGGAGAGTTCTGTGCCCGGCTCCACCACGAGAATCTGCATCGATACAGCGCCTGTGCGCGAACGCGTATGGGCTGTCCGTGCCGGTCTTGGTTTCATCGGTCTAAACAATCTTCTCATAGTCCCCGGCATAGGTTCGAAAGTCTTTCTTGCCGAAATACTGTGGACTGCCGAGGCCGAGCCGTCGGCTCCTTTGTCGCAAAGCCGCTGCGAAGGCTGCGGAGCATGTGTGCGTGCCTGTCCCGGTGGTGCTCTCGACGGTTGCGGCGGTCTGGACGCACGCCGCTGCCTGTCGTACCTCACCATTGAGCACCGCGGTCCTCTGCCCGAAGCGCTGAGCTTGCGCAGGTGCCGCATCTATGGCTGCGATGTCTGTCAGGACGTATGCCCTCACAATCTGGTTACGCCGCCTCCTGTTCCCGAAGCTTTCGTTCCTTCGTCGGCTCTTATGAATCTTACCCTCGCGGATGCCGCATCAATAACCGACGACAGTTTTCGTCTTCTCTTCCGCAACAGCGCCGTACGCCGAACAAAAGCCGCCGGTCTGCGCCGCAATGCGCTTTTTAAGCTGTTAGGCTGACGGGCTGACAGGCAATAAGGCGGCCGGGTGACCGGGTGAATACACCCGGCCGCCCGGCCGCTCAATTACATGACAGCTTGTCTGCCTGTCAGCCTAACAGCTTAACGAACAATGATTTTGAAGGCTTTGTCGCCGGCTGCAACGATGTATGCTCCCTGCGCGAGGTCGGAAATAGCGCAATAGCCGTCGCTTGTCCGGGCTGCTCTGACGATAGCGCCGTTCATGGCCACAAGCTTTACGTCGATGTCTTTCGAAGCTTTCACTATTACGGTGCTTCCTTCGACCTCAATGGAAACGCTGTTGCCGTCAGCGCTCACATAGTCAATACCGGAAGTAGCGTCGATGAAAGTAGTATAGAAATATGCGTTCGGGAATTCTTCGTTAGTGAGGACGCACATCACATTGTCGATCGAGGTCATAAACTTGGTAACACCGTTTTCAAGCTTGTATTCGTCGTCGGCAATGAGTTCTTCGCCGGTCAGATTTCCTTCTGCATCGAAGACGGGTTTGTCGACAAACCAGCGGTAGGTTGTAGGCTTATCGTTGACGACAGCTTCCGATGCAAGATCGACAGTTCCGTCTGCACATGTTATGTCGATGGGAGCCTGGTTGGCATAGGTGTAGAGTGAGAACGTATTGAGCGGTAATGTGCTCGGGCGGAATCTGTTGTTGTCGAGGTAAAGTACCTTCAGAGCGGACATTTTCGAAACATCGATATGGTCGAGCTGATTGCCGACGAGCGACATCTGGTTCATTGCCGGTAGTTTCGACAAATCTATGTCGGTTAGCATGTTGCCTCCAAGGTCGAGGTGCCACAGGTACTGGTTGTCGCCAGTGAAAGACGTAAGTCTGTTGTTGGCCAGCGACAGCAGCTGCAGGTTGGGATAGCGTGAGGCATCGAATGCGGTTAGCATATTGCCGTTCAGCACCACGTCGTAGACATTGGGATAGCGTGTGAGGTCGATGTCGGTGAGACTGTTGTCGGCCAGACGGAGTTCGATAAGACGGGTGGATTCAGGCCATATTATGTGGTCCTGACTCAGGCCCGCGCCCTGAATGCCGAACAGGAGGAGATTGTTGAGCCGTGAGGCATCGATCGACGATAACGAGATACCATTGAGGCTGAAGACCGTGAGATTGTTTGTTTCCGAGTAAGTATAGACTCTGACAGTGGCTCCTTTACGTGCGCTTACTTCGAATGTTGCAGGGCTTGTACCTACCTGATATTCTGTCAGGTCGGCCTGCGTACCGCTCCAGTCGATGTAGACGGGAGTGCTTTCGTCGTCCGAGCGAAGGATTATCGACCCGGCCTGGTCGGCGGCGGTGACAAATGAAGCAATTACATTTGTCGGCATTTCGGCGGCTTCGATAAGCGTAGTGTTCAGAGTAAGGCCTTCAAACTGTGGATTGGTCATTTCACAGTACACTCTGGAGCCTACAACAGGCGCCAGGAAGTGTGTGACACCGTTTTCTTCGTTGAAATCAATTCCTCTGACAAGCTGCTCCCCACTCTCTTTTTTCCATACGAAAGCGGTGGGTGCGCCGGAAATGCAGTATTTCGACAGATCGACGCCCGGACCGATTTTAGAAATGGTGATGTTTTTCTGCGGAGCATAGGTGAAAGAAGTGAGGCCGTCGATTCGGGGAATAGTGTTGAAATCGAGAGAGTTTGATTCGCAGTGGAGTTCTTTGAGGCTGATTTCAGCAGGAAGAACGACGGATGAAATATTGTTCCTGGCAATATTGAGGCTTGTCATCAGGGTGCAGTAGTTGATGTCGATAGCTTCGAGTTTATTGTCGGAAACATCAAGTGTCAGCATGTTGTCGGCATCTTTCAGCGACAGTTCGGTGAGCTTGTTTTTGCTGAGGTTCAGGTTGTGGATAGTCTGCATGTCGTTGAGCGATACCGAAGACAGTTCGTTGTTGCTCAGGTCGATGTCGCCCAGAAGGTTCTTCATGTATGCGGCATTGGCGCCACGGATGTTGAGATTGGAGAAGTGGTTACCGGTGAGCACGAGCGAGCGCAGCATACGGTTCCAGTTGAGGTCGATATTCTCGCTGCCGTAGATACCGGCATTGACAATTCTCAGGTATTGCAGTGAGGGCGCTTCAGTGACATCAATAGAGTTCATAGTCACGTTTTCGATATCGAAAGCCGTGACAAGTGCGTTCTCCGGAACATACACCGACACGTTCCCATACGTTACGCCCGTTGCGTTAGGTGCGGCCGGAGCGTTTTCGGAGGTAGCTGTGAATTCCTGTTTGCCGGAACCGAAATCAACGAAAAATTTCACGGGATTCGAAGATGTGGCGCCAGCTATACCGAGGCCGAACTTCACTTCAGTGCCGGCAGAGGAAGCTGCCGGGGCATAGAATGAGATTACTTTGTCGTCCTGTCCGTAGTCGGCAGCGCTTTTAATTTTGAACTTGCAGGTGCACAGCGGATAAGAACTCTGTTCGCTCTCGGGGAAAGCATCGTTGGAGAATGCCACATAGACACTGTCGGACAGTGCTTTGAGCAGTGTGATTTTGCCGTCTGCATAGGTGTAGTAGTCGCTTCCGAGAGCTGTGCGCTCGCTTGGCGTGCTTTCATTGGTCTTGTAGAGCACAGCTGTTGTGGTGGTCCCGTCGCGGAGCACTTTGTCGCTGAAATCGAGCACTGTACCCACTTTTTGGCTCCTTGCCACAGGCATTTCGTTCTGTTTATAGGAGTACGACAGCCAGCCTTCGTCGGGCAATGGTAGTGTGGCGAATGTGAAGTTGTTGTTGCGTATCGACAGGTTGAAGAGATTAGTGTTCTTGGACAAGTCGATTGAAGTGAGTCTGTTATTGTTTATGTACAGATCCTGAAGCAGGGGATTGTTGGTGACGTCGATTTCTGTAAAGTTGTTTCCGCTGGCAAAGAGATATATAAGGTTAGGGTTGTTGGAAACATCGAGTTTTGTGAGGCGTGTGTCTGTATTGATGGTGCCCGACATGTGGTCGGCATAGAACTGAGTAAGGTACTTGTTCTTGCTCAGATCTATGTCGGTGATTCGGGTGTCGCTGATATTGAGAATTGTAAGTTCTGTGTTCTTTGAAACATCGAGGTGCTCTACCGGTGTGCTGTCGATTGAAATCTTGCTCAGTTTGGGGCAGCCGGTAGGGTCGAGAGTCTTGAGGTCGGCATTGGCCCAGGCATCGAACGTGACCAGCGCCGGATAATCCGACAGATTGAACGACTGATCGAGGGCGCTAATGCGTCCCATGTCGAGAATCATGAGGTCGGGTTTGTCTGGCCCTATGATGAGAGGCTTGGTGTTGAACGGGTTGCCGCTCACATCGATGGACTGCAGTCTGGCGTGTGGGGTAAGGTCGAGCTGAGTCAGTTCGTTGTTGCTGACATCGATGATTTCAAGGTTGACGAGTTTTTCGAGCTGCAGTTCGGTAAGGTAACACTCGCTGGCTATAAAGACATCGATTTTTGTCGGATCACCATAGATTTTGATAACACCTTCGGAAGATACATTGCACGAAATAAAAGTCCCTTTGAGCGAATTTGTTTCAGTATCGAAATAAGCCTGGGAAATTTCCGATTCTATAGGCCCGTAGCCGCAGTCTACATCGATATAGCCGTCCTCAGTAGCGCCCAGAAGCAGAGTGATCGATCCGGCTCCGTTGCTTGCCTCGAAGACACGGGTTTTAACTATCATCATAGGCTCTTCGTCGGTCTGAGCGAGAGCCGTGCCCGGAAGGCACAGAACGATGCTCAGCAGCGCTGTTAGCCATATGAAATTGGTTCTGAAATTTTTCATATAATGATTATTGTTTTGTTATTGAATGGCTATTTTCTGTGACTGAATACCGTTGACGGTGAGAATGTAGACGCCTTTGGCCAGAGAGCTCATATCGACGACGGATTCATCGCCTTCGGTGCGGCTGCGCAGGCATAGTTTACCCGTAATGTCGAAGACAGCAGCATCGATTTCGGAAGCGTTTGCCATAAACACCCTGAAAAAGCCGTTACCCTCGGGTGTGACAAGCATCTGCGGTTTTTCGGCACCGATGTTGCCTATGCCTGAAGAGGCGCGGCGCAGCACTTCCTTGAGACCCTCGTAGGCAGAGAATTTGCCGGCTCCGGCCTGCACGGGATTGGCGCTGAGTACGGCATCGTCTCTTACAGCTGTTTTGGCGACGATATCCTTTACATCACTTATCGAAAGAGTTGGGTCGGCCTCGAGCCACAGAGCCACCGCGCCGGCCACATGAGGCGATGCCATCGATGTGCCGAACGACCAGCCCCAGTAGTTTGCCTTGCCGTTGTTTTCTACTGCGGCGTTGAGCGAGGCATTCGAGGCATATCCGCCCTCGACATAGTATGAGTTGAAAGAGGAGATGATAGCGGCCCCGGGGGCGCATACGTGCGGAAGGGAGCGGCCGTCCACAAGTGTGCCGTACGATGAGAATTTCGAAATGTTACCGACCGAAATATCATAGTCGGGTCGGTAGAGAGCGCCGTCGAGTGCCGCCATTTCGTTGCGGGTGTCGAACGAGCCTACCACAAGGATGCTGTTGCCGGTCGCCATGTCGCTGATGGTGCCGTCGAACATGCCGTCGTCATAGCCTTCGATGCCGTAGTTGGTGAGCGATGAGAACATGCCGTCGCAGAAACAGTCGGCGCGTTGTCCTTCGGCTCCTTTGACAATAAAGCCGAGTACATAGTTGCCCGCAGCGTTGCCGGTTTCCGAATTGTCGGCAAAATAGTCGATGATGGCGTTGAAGCGTCCGCTGTCTTCGTCGTATTTCCAGCCGATGCCGACATAACCGTTGAAATAGCGGCTAAAAATATTGTCAACTATGTCGGTGTCGTCCTGCTGATAGCTTGCGGAGCTGACCCAGTACTGACCCGTGCCGGGAGTCGATGTGTCGATGGTAAGCGGGTAGCGCTGCACCACGCGGCCGCGGCTTCTGTTGAAGATCACAGCCTGAATGTCGAGCGCCGATTCGTCGCGGCTGTAGATTTCCAGGTTGCCGTAGGACAGGAAGTTGTAACCGTACTGGCTCATGTCCTGGCCGAGAATGAAGCTCTTGAGTTCTGTGTCGCCGGCGGTGAATGTTTTGTTCAGGGCAATCTTTTTGTCGCCTTCGTTGCCGGCAGAAACGCATATTATGGCGTTGTCCTCCTTGGCAACAAGATCGAAGTACTGGTTTATCATTCCTTTGCCGTCGTGCGCGCCTGAATTGCTGCCCAGCGACAGATTGATTACCGACGGTTTGTTCTTGTAGGCCGCATATTCCAGAATATGATCGACACCGTAGGCAATGATTGCATCGTATAGGTCGCCGCAACCGACCGCGATGTCGGCTTCATAGGCAACGCCGTAGTACGGGTTGTCGACGGTCTCTATCGATGGCGCGGTCTGCAGGTCGCCGACAGCTACTGTCGATGTGCCCCGGTAGCTTCCTGCCATCGTTCCGAGGGTATGGCTGCCATGGTAGGTGGTCGGATCGTCGGTGGTGAAAGATGCGATGTCTTTGCCGCCTACGATGTCTGCGGGGTCGTTGCTGTAGAATTTTTCGTCAACTTCACCGGTCGATGTGTTCGGAATCATTTGTGCCAGCCATGCCACGCGCGATTTGCCCTCGGCATCGCAGAAGTTTATGTGGTTGGGGTCGATACCGTTGTCGACAATGCCGCAGATGACACCCTTGCCGGTGTAGGGTTGTGTGAGGCCGGTACCGGCATGAATCATGTCGGCACCGGTGGCCAGACGGGCATTATTGTTTTCGGCACGCAGCGGACGTGCCAGCTGGAAGCGACGGACGCTTTTGAGGTTCGCCACATGCTCGACATCGGCAAGAGGCACCGACACCCATGCGAAGCCGTGACTGCTGCGGACCACATTGACGCCTTCGGCAGAAAGTGCATCAGCCGAATAGCCGTCGGCGAGTTTTATCATGCCGAAGATGCAGGAACTGCTTTCGGGGCTTATGGTCTTGAGTTTCTGAGTCTGCGGATTGTCGGCTGCTTCCTGCAGAAGCCGCTGCTGGCGGAGCTGACAGCGGCTGACAAGGTCGAGTGACTGCTGAGCAGACACAGATAATGCCGCCGTTAAAAGAAATGCTGAATAAAAGTAGAATTTCATAGGTGATGACATAGGTTGCGGGCCGTTGGATGGAAACGGCAACAGGCACGCAGAATTTTCAGATGAAAATTCTGCTGCCTGCCGCTTTTTATATAGTTCTGTGAATCAGAATTAAGATCTGTTTTTTAGTGTTTCAGCACTTTCTTGCCGTTGACAATGTAGATGCCTGCGGGCAGATTGTTCATGCCGTTCTTGTCGGCTACACGGATACCCTGGAGGTTGTAGACGGCTCCATCCGGTTCGGAACCTGTTGCAACAGCTTCGATGCCGCTTTCGGCCATGAAGACTGAGATTGCCGTGTTTTTATTTACCGTAACAATAAATGCACCGTCGGCTGCAGGCGCTACAGCCGCACCGTCGGCCGATACCCTGATGTCGTTTTCACCGGCGGCACGGAAGGCTATCTCGGTGCCGGGCAGGACAGAACGGCTGCCGGCCCAGTCGGCAGGCACGCTGATGCGGTCGAACACAACGGTCACATCGGAGGCTCCGACGCCGGCACCGGCTGTGATGTCGGCCTTGTATGTTTCGGGATCGGATGCGAGGTAAATTTTCACTACGTCCTTGTCGGCGAGAGTCAGTTCGTAAGTTGTCGAGCCTGAGTACATCGGGCTTACGGCCTCACCGTTTTTGTAGACATTGGCATAGGCTGCGCCGTACCACGATAGACCGAAGGGGTTGTCGCCTTCGTAAAAATTGAACTCATTGTAGCCGGTGACGATGTCGATAGTCGAGCGGTCGTTGCGCTGGAAGTTGAAGTACTGCGATGCTGCCTCGCGGCTGTCGATATATACTACGGCTTTGCTGTTGCGCTCGATAGCACCCGAAACAACAGCAATGTTCATTCCTTCTGTCACATATATGTTGTAGGCGCCGTTGTAGTCGGCGGAATATTTCGAGCCGTCGGCTGTAACGGAGGTGATGAAGCAACCCGAAGCGGGTTTGATCTGAATCTGCGTGTTGGTTTCGCTGAGTTCTATTACGTTGTCACCGTCGTGAATCTGAATAATGTCGTTGTAGTACGATTCTCCGCGGTAGACGGTGATGTTGCTTGCATTGTCGACGTTCAGTGTAGCTTTTACGGTGCCGTATTTCTTAGCGTCAATGCTTATGGTTGTGGCTTCGGTGACGATGAAGTTGTACTGACCATAGAAGTAGACGGAGTTTCCGTTGACACTGAAAGAATTGAGCATGTAGTCGCCGGTGTTTCCGCTGATAGTGAGATTGCTGCCTGCCTTGACGGTGAAGTTGTCGTCGTTGTAGTTGGAAACAGCTGTTCCGTCGACAGTCACGCCTGTCACAAATCCTTTGGATTCGTCGGTGGCATAGCTGAACTTCACAGGAACATCAACATCGGGGAAATTGGCGAATATCTCTATGTTATCGCCGTCGGCCGGACTGAGGCGCCATGCGCTTCCTTCTGCCGGAACTGGCTCGCCGTTCACTTTCACCTGATAGAGGGCTGAGCCGTAGTTCTTGGGTCCTATGGTGAGGGGCAGTTCGCTGGCTTTTATGTACTTTACATCGTTCCAGCCTTCTGAGAGATCTACATAGGTGTAAGTGCCCGAGCGCTGTAATGTCACTTTCGAGGGATCGTCGACATAGATGCGGCAAGAGCCGTCGCGGGCACTGCTGGCATCGGCGGTGGTCACAGTGTATTTGGCGCCTTCATAGTAAGAACTGATGTAGAGATTACATTCGGACATGTTGGATACATACTCCTCGGAGTCTTCTGCACCTTCCTGGCTGCGTACTACTTTGGAAAGGAAGGCATCGGCGGCTGCTTTTATCTGAACGGATTCGTATTCGTTGACGGAGAGAGCGTTGTCGCCGGCTACAAGACCTTCGAGGGCTGAGCCGTAGTTTACGCTGACACTGACACGTGCCGGATCGTCGATATTGAGTATGATATTGACTGCATTGGCTGTGTGCGATATGCACATCACCAGCGCAGCAACGAAATAATAGTAGAATTTTTTCATAAACTGATTGGTTTGGAATGTTGAAAAATTATGATGGAATTATCTTTGAGCGTGATTATAAAGACTTTAAGAAATAAATGAAAGTAGAAACATATGATTCCGATTTTGGAGCGTCCGGGCTGAATATGTCTGATTTATGTTGGAAATGAAGAGCTATTTTTTTGAAAAAAAGAAGCTGGCTCTGTATCTGTGTGAAATCACAAAATGAAGAAATTTATCTGTCTTTGTGGGAAAGACACGGCAAAGATACGAATTTTATTGAAAAAAACTAAAACAGGGGGGGGTGTTTTTGAAAAATAGTATTTACGACAATCTCTGCTGACGGAAACGGTGCAGACCAATGCGGAGACGACGCAGCCACGGCCAGCCGGCATGAGTAAGAGAGAGGTCGGTCGAAAGGGGGTCGGTGAACGATGTGAGTGCCGGAGCCTCGCCGAATTGCTCGGGGAAAATCATCATCAGATTGTTGCGCTGGAAATTTCGCTGCAGAAAGTCGGGCAGCCCGGCCATTTCGGGTCCGTATGACACCGACTGTGCCCGTGCGCCGATGAGCACGAAGAGGTCGTCGTCCTTCACGTCGGCTGAAATCAGCACAAGGTCGTCGCCGCCTTCGGCATGGCGGAATTCGCAGCGGATGCCGTAGTTCTCGGTGTAGATGACACCGCGTATCAGCGGCTGCATGTCGTCGGGACAGCAGAAGATTACACGGCAGCCCACCTGACGTGTCAGGCGCGCCACGGCCCGCACCCAGCGGCTGAAGCCTGTCTCGTACTGGGCGCCGCGCGGCGCCCAGACTATAATTCTGGTCACGGTGTTGGCCGGTATGAAGCATCGGCTGATGATTATCATCTTGTTGGTGGTGCGCAGCAGCGTTTCCACTTTATTGCCGAAGAATGAGTCGATAACGGTCATTCGTCGGTGCATACCGAGCAAGACTTCGGTGATGTCGCGCTCTTCGATGGCGTTGAGAATGCCTGTGACGACATTGATGTCGTAGCGGTCGAGGCTTTCTACCTTGGTGTCGGCGGCGGCAGCAATGACCCGCACGGCCTCGAGGGAGTTGTGCGACACAGCCTTTGCCTGCGGAGTGTTGTCGGAGCGTACGTGGAGAGCGTAGAAACTGTGGCGTCCGCGGTCGTTGCGTATCAGCACCGCCATTTCCATAAGGGCTGATGCGGTCAGTGGATTGGCCACGGCAATGAGAGTGTTGTTGACGCGCGTGCGGCGGATAATTCCGTCGCCGTCGTCGTCGATCATCTTAACTTTAAGTTTTGTTGCTGCCGAGGCTGTGATTATAGGCGCCACGGCGCAGGTGGCGAGTATGACTACGATGGTACTGTTGAGGATACGTTCGTCGAGCATGCCCATATTGTAGCCCACGGCGACAACGGCGAGGGCTACGGCCGTATGAGCCGCCGTGAGCCCGAACATCACATTTCGGCTGAAGCCGTCGAAGCGGTTGATTTTCTGGGCTATCCATGCGGGGAGCCACTTTCCGGCAAGAGCGACCGCTATCATGACGGCGGCAATGGAAAGGGTGTCGGTGTCGGCGAGAAGACGCAGATTTATCATCATGCCCACGCTGATGAGGAAGTAGGGAATGAAGAGCGCGTTGCCAACGAACTCGATGGAGCTCATCAGCGGTGAGGCCATCGGCACATAGCGGTTCAGCACAAGGCCGGCGAAGAAAGCGCCGAGTACGCTCTCAAGGCCTATGGCGCGGGCCGAGGTAGCGGCAAGGAACACCAGTACGAGCACAAAGACATACTGAAGCACCTTGTCGGAATATTTTTTGAAGAAGCGGCGGGTGAGCCTCGGATAGACGTAGAGGATTACACCGACCCACACGATGAGCCGGAGACCAAGCAGGAGTATTTCGGCGATGTTGAAGTAGCCTTCGCGGGCCACACTGACAGTGGCGCCCAGTACGAGGAGGGCGCCGATGACGGCCACTATGGTGCCCACGATGGCTATGAGCACCGCCGGTGCTTTGGTTATGCCGAGTCGTGCGGCCACGGGGTAGGACAGCAGGGTGTGCGAGGCGTACATCGCGCCCAGCAGCATGGACGTGAGCCAGTCGAGCCGCAGCAGGTATTTGCTTGTCATCACTCCCAGTGCCAGCGGAACCACAAGTGTGAGCATGCCGAAAAGCAGTCCGCGACGCAGGTTCAGCCGCAGGTGGTACATGTCGATTTCGAGTCCGGCCAGGAACATGAGGTAGAGCAGTCCTACCTGTCCGAAGACGGCGAACGACGAATCGTTGGCAAGAATATTGAAGCCGTAGGGGCCCACCACCACGCCGGCTACTATCATGCCTATGATGTGCGGTATCCGCAGCTTATTGAGGAGTATCGGCGCAAGAAGTATGATAGCCAGCACGATAAGAAATATCTGTACCGGTTCTGTCACCAGAGCTTGCGTCGCGAATGATGTCATGAGCGGTTCTCCATGATATACTGTGCTATCTGGACGGCGTTGAGTGCGGCGCCCTTGCGTATCTGGTCGGCTACCGCCCAGAACGACAGCCCGCAGGGATTGGTCAGGTCGGCGCGTATGCGGCCTATATACACCGGATCGGTGCCGGCTACATCGGCGGGCATGGGGTAGCCCAGTGCCTCGGCCTTGTCGATGAGGACGATACCCTTTGCCGTAGCGAAGGCGTAGCGGGCTTCGGTGACACTCACGGGTTCTTCGGTCTCGACCCATATGGCTTCGCTGTGGGCCCGAAGCACCGGCACTCGCACACAGGTGGCGCTGACGTTGAGTCTGGGTGCGTGCATTATCTTCTTGGTCTCATGGTACATCTTCATCTCCTCGCGGGTGTAGCCGTTGTCGGTGAAGGTGTCGATGTGGGGTATGAGGTTGTAAGCCAGCTGACTGACAAATTTCTTTGTTTCCGGTTTTTCGCCGCGCACTATCTGTGCGGTCTGTTTTTCAAGTTCTTCCATGCCCGAGGCTCCCGCGCCGCTCGCCGCCTGATAGGTGGCCACATGCACACGCCGTATCGCCGACAGGCGGTTGATGGGGTTGAGTGCCACAACCATCTGTATTGTGGTGCAGTTCGGATTGGCTATGATGCGCCGCGGAGCCTCGAGAGCATCGCTGCCGTTGACTTCGGGCACCACCAGAGGCACATCGTCGTCCATGCGGAAAGCGCTCGAATTATCGATCATCACGGCTCCGCCCGAAGTGATTACATCTGCATATTCCTTCGACACCGAGGCACCGGCCGATACGAACGCGAAATCAAGGCCTTCGAAATCGGCCGGATTGTCGGTGAGTACGCGCACCGGCTGCGTCTCGCCGCCACGGAAGCTATAGGTGCGGCCGGCGCTGCGCTCCGAGCCGAAAAGCCTCAGCTCGTCGACGGGAAATTCGTTTTCCGACAATATGCGCAGAAATTCCTGCCCCACGGCGCCTGAAGCGCCCACAATAGCAATCTTCATTTTTTTATCTGATAATCTATGGTGTGTATATGTGTATTACGGAGTGCAAAGGTACGCAAAAACGGTGTAGCGGCAAAAGTTATTTCGCACCTTTGGCCTCTGAGGCTTCGTATCGGGCTATCTTGTTGCGGAAATAGCTGCTTACATCGGCCCAGCGGTAGAAATGGGGCGCGGCTTCGGCTACCGGCAGGGCGGCGTCGCGTTCGTTGAGCAACACACGCACCAGAACATCGCTGCCCGGGCGCCGGTAGAATACAAACTGAATGTTCGATGCCATGGGAAAGTAGCGGTAGGCACCCCAGCGGTCGTGGAGGGCGGCAAGGTCGGTGGTTGAATATCCGGCATCGTCGAGTTCGAAGAAAACAGCCGTAGGAAGCACCACGCTTTCATGGCCGAAACGCATGGTGGCGCCGTTGGCGGCACCGGCGGCGGCAGCGTCGCCGTCGTCGAGGATGTCCTTGTAGAGCTTTAGCTGGCTGAAGGGCATCACATTGCCCGTCAGCGGTGTATTGCCGCTCTGGAAGTACCAGTCGGTATTGTTTACTTTCCAAAGTTCGAAACATTCTTCGGGCGTGAAGAGGTCCATGTAGCCGAGGTCAGGCTCGCTGTGGCTTTGCATGTTGGAGCCGACATAGAAAATGTCGTATATCAGCCGCGCCGGGGCCGCGATGTTCTTCTTTGCCCGGACAGGATCGGAGAACAGAACTCCGAACAGACGGTCGGTCGCTGCGGCGTCTTTTGTGGCGGCGATTGCCGAGTCGCACATGGCATTGTATCTGTCGGCCAGACGCCAGTGGTTGTGGTAGTCGTTCATTCGGGGCATATCGGCTTCGCTGGCATCATGCACGAATGTGATTCCGGGACTGAGCGACTGCAGTTCAAGGCACTCGGCCATCATCGACATTATGCAGCGTATCACCACAGTAGAACGGGCTGTTATCACCGGAGAGCCGTCATATACCTCAGGGAATGCCTTGTAGAGGCGACGTGCGATTCCGCGGTGCTGGGCCGCGCCGATATCTGTGAGCTCGCCGGTGCGGCCCTGCGACATTGCCTTGACACGACGCAGACAGTCCAGCACACGCCGGCCTTCGGCGGTTAAAATACCGGCCGAATCGGCCCGTTCGAGTGGCTTCAGAGCGTTGTCGTACTCGTTGTCGCTCATAAGAAAGCGCGAGCCGTGGCGTGCATACGAACTTATATAGCAGGGCGTGTAGCCGTCGGGAACGTTGACGGCGGCTATCGAATCGGGGGCCGGATACACACGGTAGTTCGCCGCCGACAGATTTTTGTCGGCAAGTATTTCCTCGCGAGGCGAGGCGGCGTGCGCGCTTGCGGCGCACAGTGCCGTCAGCACGGCACATAGACAAAACAGTCGTCGCATTCTCATGATATTGTTCGGTTCACACTGCAAAAATACTAAAAAACCTGCAAACTGCGCATCCCTCGCCGGTGCATTACGGCATTTTTTTGTATCTTTGCATCCTAAATGGAAAATAAAGGTTCTTACAACGTATCGGCTGCCGTACAGCAGGCCAAACTGCGCTACGGCATAGTGGGCAACGCTCCTGCACTCATCGAGGCTGTGGAGCGTGCCCTGCGTGTGGCGCCTATCGACCTGTCGGTGCTCGTGACGGGCGAAAGCGGCACCGGCAAGGAGTTTTTTCCGCAGATTATCCATGGAGCGGGTGCCCGAAAGCATTCGCGCTACATCGCTGTGAACTGCGGCGCCATTCCCGAAGGGACCATAGATTCCGAGCTTTTCGGTCATGAGAAAGGCGCTTTCACAGGTGCGGTCGATTCGCGCAAGGGTTACTTCGAGGAGGCCGACGGAGGCACTATTTTCCTCGACGAGGTAGCCGAACTGCCGCTGACGACGCAGGCACGTCTGCTGCGTGTGCTTGAGAGCGGCGAGTTCCTGAAGGTCGGATCGAGCACGGTGCAGAAGACCAATATCCGCGTGGTTGCCGCCACCAATGTCGACCTGCAGCGTGCCGTCGCCGAGGGCCGTTTCCGCGAGGACCTTTATTATCGTCTTTCTACCATTCAGATTCATGTGCCGCCGCTGCGCGACCGGGGCTCCGACATACGCCTGCTGGCCCGGCGCTTCGCCTCGGGCTTCGCCGAGCGCTACAGCATGCCGCCGGTAAGCTTCGGCGAGGAGGCCGAGGCAATGATGCGCCACTACCGCTGGCCCGGCAATGTGCGCCAGCTCAAGAATGTGGTGGAGCAGATGGGACTTTTTGAGGCCGGACACGAAATCGACGCCGACACTCTCCGCAAGTATCTGCCTGCCGCGGGCGAATCCTATATGCCGGCGACTGCCGCCGCCGCTCACAGCTATGAGCGCGAGCGCGACATGCTGCTGGGCATGATTTTCAATCTGCAGAGCCGCATCGACGGTCTCCAGCAGCAACTCGACAGTGCCGCGCAGCCGGCGCACCGCGATGTGCTGCACGACGCCGTGATAGCCCGCGAGAGCACCGTGCCGGCGCCGCAGTACCCCACATCGCTCGTAGTGACTCCGAAGGAGAGTCCGAAGGTCGATGTCGGTTATTCGGAAGTCGACGATTCCGATGATGCCGACGGGCCCGAGACACTCCGCGACACTGAGCGCGAGGCTATCCGAAGCGCTCTCGAGCGCAACGAAGGACGCCGCAAGGCCGCTGCCGCCGAGCTGCGCATTTCGGAGCGTACACTATACCGTAAAATCAAAGAATATGGGCTGGAATAAAATATATGCCGCTGCTGTGTCGCTGCTGATGATGGTGGCTGTGGCAGGCTGCCGGATAAGCTACAAATTCAACGGCTCGGCGCTTGACTATACGGTCTACAAGACCATCAGCGTGTCGCAGTTCCCTATCCGTGCGGCTCTTGTCTATCCGCCGCTCCAGTCGGTGTTCGAGAACCAGCTTCTCGACTATATCGACCGCAACACGCGCCTGCAGGTGGTGGAACAGGGTGCCGACCTTCAGCTCGAAGGCGAAATCACGGGCTACAATCTGTCGCCGCAGGCCGTGGGCCAGGATGGCTATGCCTCCCAGACCCGCCTCACAATCACCGTGCGCGTAAAGTACACCGACAATAAAGCCGAGGGAAAGAACGTGGATCAGAGTTTCAGCGCCTATCAGGATTTTCCGAGCACTGAAATGCTGACCGATGTTCAGGATCAGCTCATCGAGGAAATCAGCAAAGAACTTGTACAACTGATATTCAACGCCACTCTCGGCGACTGGTGATGACAGAAAGCGAGCTTCTCGACATAGCATACAGCACCCCCGAGGGCAGTCTTGGCGCCGATGTGGCCGAGGCCCTGCGCGACATGTGCCGGAAGTATCCTTACTTCACGGCCCCGGCTCTGGCGCTGCTGCGGCACTCCTGTGCCGGCGATGCCGACGGGCTGCGGCGTTACATTGCAGTGGCGGCGCCTTCGGGGCGTACACTTGCTTTTGCGGCCCATGGCAGTGAATGGCGCGACTTCTATCCGCCGGCAGCCGAGGCCGAGGCAAAGCGCACCGATGATGTAATTGATGTGTTCCTGCGCACCTACGGCTCCTGTACTCCTGAGGAAGAAGCCCTGCTCGAGCGCATGATTTTCAATCCCACACCCGACTACAGCGAGATGCTTGCCCGCGAAGAACAGGAAAACCTGCCCCCCGAGCCTGCTCCCGATGCCGACAGCCAGGACGCACGCATAGCCTCGTTCATTCTAAGTCAGCACCCCGCCGTGCGGCAACCGTCGCCCGAGCCGCCCGAACCTGCCGGAGCCCGTAAACCCGTGGCACATCCCGAACCTGCCGAAGACACCCTTCTCAGCGAAAGTCTGGCGCTTATTTTCATAAAACAGCACCGTTACGAGCGTGCTTATGAAATTATATCGGGCCTGAATTTGAAATTTCCAAAAAAAAGTGCTTACTTTGCAGACCAATTGCGTTTTTTGCAAAAACTGATTATAAACCAACGCCGTCTCGAAGCCCTTTCGGGCGACGGACAAGCTAAAAAATAATAAAAACTATGCACGTTGTCATAATCATTCTGACAGTCATCGTAGCCATCCTGCTGATCGGCATCGTTCTCATCCAGAAGTCGAAAGGCGGCGGCCTGTCGTCGCAGTTCGGCGGCGCAAACGCCGTGATGGGCGTACGCCAGACCAACACCTTCCTCGAAAAGGCCACCTGGACCCTTGTGACGCTTCTTGTAGTGCTGTCGATTATCTCGGCCTTCACTATGCCCAAGGTTTCGAGCAGCACCGAGCTCCGCACACGTCCTTCCGCTCCCGTGAGCACTCCCGCCGCCGGCCAGTTCGACACTCCGGCCGCTGCCGAGAATGCAGCTCCCGCAGAAGAGATGCCTGCAGCCGACGCTCCCGCTGTTCCGGCAGAAGAGAACTAAACTCATACTATGGCAGAAAACAGCGTCCCACGGGGTTTGCCCTCGTGGGTTCTGCTGTTTATTAAACAAGGAAAGGAACCAATGAAACGAAGCGACTTTGAAATCATGGCTCCCGTGGGAAGCTACGAATCACTCAGTGCCGCCCTCGACGCCGGCGCCGATGCAGTATATTTCGGTGTCGAAGGCCTGAACATGAGGTCGAAATCGAGCGCTAATTTCACTCTCGACGACCTTCGTGAAATCGTGGCGCGCTGCCGCGAAAAGGGCGTGAAGACATATCTCACCGTCAACACCATAGTCTACGACAGCGAAGCCGAGAAGCTCGAAGGCATCATTGCCGCAGCTGCAGCTGCTGGAATATCAGCTGTAATAGCCTCAGATGTGGCTGTCTTCGCCGCATGCCGCCGACATGGCGTCGACGTACACATATCTACCCAGTGCAATATCTCCAACACCGAGGCCGTGCGCTTCTACTCGGCTTTCGCCGATGTGATGGTGCTTGCCCGCGAGCTGAATATGGAGCAGGTGCGCGCCATTGCCGATGCCATCGAGGCCGAAAATATATGCGGTCCGACAGGACGTCGCGTGCGCATCGAGATGTTCTGTCACGGAGCCCTCTGCATGGCTGTGTCGGGCAAATGCTACCTCAGTCTCCACCAGATGAACTCCAGCGCCAATCGCGGAGCATGCACGCAGATCTGCCGCCGGGGTTACGGCGTCACCGACCTCGAGACCGGCGACGAACTGACGGTGGAAAACAAGTACATCATGTCGCCCAAGGACCTCAAGACTATTCATTTTCTTGACCGCATGATCGACGCCGGTGTGCGTGTGTTCAAAATCGAAGGGCGTGCCCGCGGACCGGAGTACGTCAAAACCGCTGTCGAGTGCTATTCCGAAGCTATCACCTCGATATGTGACGGCACCTACGGTCAGGGGAAAATCGACGGTTGGAACGAACGTCTCGCCACAATCTTCAACCGTGGATTCTGGGACGGATACTACCTCGGTCAGCGTCTGGGCGAATGGTCGGGAAAATACGGTTCGAGCGCCACGCGTGTCAAGCAGTACGTGGCCAAAGGTGTCAAATGGTTCTCGCGCCTCG
>CABQCA010000007.1 GCA_902462525.1 uncultured Porphyromonadaceae bacterium
CGTCAAGACCGAAACTTGTGACAGCAGGGAAAATGACAAGGCCCATCAGCACGGCGACCATGACACTTAGGAGAGCCACCGTGACTGCCGTCTTGCCGAGTTTAGTGTCGGCTGGATAGTAAGAAGAGTATGTTACGAGGATACCCATGCCGAGGCTGAGGCTGAAGAATGCCTGGCCCAGGGCGTTGACCACAACAGAAGCATTGATTTTCGAAAAATCCGGATTAAGGAAGTAGGCAATGCCGGCCGACGCGTCGGGCAGCGACAGCGACAGTACGCACATGGCCACCAGAATGACGAACAGCAGCGGCATCATGATGTTCGACAGGCGCTCTATGCCTTTCTGTACTCCCCCAAGGAGCACGCCTATGTTGATGGCTATCATGAGGTAGGTGAATATCAGCGGAGCGGTGTCGGTGGTGATGTATTCTTCCATCTTCGCGGCGAAAAATCCGCGGTAAACGGCACCGTTGTCAGCCGGCAGACCTTCGAAAAGACCTCCGGCTATGCTTTCCCACAGGTATTCGAGCGTCCAGCCTGCCACGACCATGTAGTAGCAAATTATGAGATACGACGCCAGTACGGCGACAGCGCCAACTATCCACCATGCCTTTCCCGGCGAAAGATTGCGGAATGCACCGATAGCGTCGGAGCGTCCGGACCGGCCGAGCGAAAATTCGGCAAGCATTACAGGCACACCGAGTGCCAGCACGCATACAACATACAGAAGCAGAAAAGCGGCGCCTCCGTTAGCCTGGGTCTCGGCAGGGAAGCGCCACACGTTGCCAAGTCCTATCGCGGAGCCTACGGTCGCTGCCACAAGGCCTATTTTTGATGCGAATTCTCTTTTTGATGCCATATTACTTACAAAAAGTACTAATCGACGGCAAAAGTACACAAATTTAACAAAATAGCCAAACTTTAGCTACACGAAAAGAGCGAAAAGAGCGCCGCGAACTGCTTCGCGGCGCTCTCCACGTTTCAACTATTTATGAGAGCCTCTCTTCTGGTATCACTACCCGATTTGAGGACGAGGGATGATTATTGCGTTCTTTCTATCATCTTTAATAGCATAACGCTTTTCATCCCTATTTTCCTAAGAGAATCTCTATAAAATAGTATAAATTTTGTAAATTATTCAGGCTTTTTTAGGCAGCTGAGCTGACAGGCTGACGGGTAGAAAAGCTTTTTAAGCAGACAATCAGACAAGCTTTTAGGCTGACAGGCTTATATACATAATGGGCTGACGATGTTTTTCGTCAGCCCATCATCTCGTTAGCTTGATATCTTGTCTGCTTAAAAAGCCTGCCAGCCTGTCAGCCTAAAAGCCTATTTAAGTGCATTGTAGTCGCGGCTGTAACGGAGCATCTGGTCGACGTAGCCTTCAGTGTAATCTACGGTGATGTCGGTGATGTTGCCGTTTTCATCGCGCACAGCCGTGTAAACGGGGTTAACGAAGCCTTTGTACGGTGCGATGTTGAGGCGTGCGTAGCGGTCGAGAACTTCGCGGTGAAGTTTCGGATCGACCTTTACGGCGTAGGTGTTGATGAGTTCGTTGGCTGCGGCATAGTCGCCGGTTGAGCGTACACGCTGAATTTCACGCAGCAGTTCTCCGAAGAGTCCTCGCAACGCCTCGTAGTCGTTGATTTTGATATATGTCTTGCCATTGCGCTGCACCATCTCGATGACATTTGCATCGCGGCCGTGCTCATAGGCCCACTCGGCGATGAGTTTGCGGTTGCGCATGTGAGCTTCCTCGATATCCTTGCCGGGTTCGATGCGCTGCAGCTGTGTCATCATGCCGTTGAGGATATATTTGTAGTACTCAGCCTTGTAAGCCTCAGGATTGTCAAGAAGACCCATTTCTATGAGCTTGGGATCGGCAAGATAGTAGAGGGCGAAAAGGTCGGCGCGGGCTTCTTCGATGGCGGAGCCGTGTTCCTTGAGAGCGTCCTCCTTGCCGGGCATCACTTTGCCCGAGCCGTGGCCGAGACATTCGTGGAGGTCGGTGTGAAGGTTATCGGTGATGAAGAGATAGTCGTCGAGAAGCTTGGCGGTGGGTTCGTCGATTACAAATTCTTCGTTGAAACCGTTGCCGTGGCTTGCTTCGTCGTATGCCTGGGTGATGTTCTCGATAGTCACTGATTTCGAGCCGTGGGCGGCGCGGATCCAGTTGGCGTTGGGCAGGTTGATGCCTATGGGTGTGGCCGGGTAGGAGTCGCCGGCGAGAATGGCGGCGGTTATCACCTTGGCCGACACACCTTTCACGTTTTCTTTCTTGAAAGCGGAGTCGACAGGCGAATGGTCTTCGAACCACTGGGCCTGACTGCTGAGGGTTTCGGTGCGGGCGCTTGCCTCTGTGTTCTTGAAATTGACAATCGACTCCCATGAGCCTGTCATGCCCAGAGGGTCGCCGTATGTTTCGATGAAGCCGTTGATGAAGTCGACCTGCGAGGCTGTGTCGCCGGCCCACTCGATGGAGTATTTGTCGAAAGTCGCGAGGTCGCCGCTACGGTAGAAATCGATAAGCGAGGCTATGGTCTGACGCTGCACGTCGTTTTCGGCATACTGTGCGGCGCTGTCGAGATTTTCGACTATCTTTTCGATGGCTGCGGAGTAGAGGCCTCCTATCTTGTACTGTCGCTCTGTGATTTTACCGTCGGCACCGCGCTCGATGCGTGTGTTGAGGCCGTAGGAAACCGGTGTTGGGTCGTCGGGCTTGCGGATTCCGTCGTAGTATGCCTCGACTTCGGCCTGTGTTACGCCGGGTGCGTACATGTTGTTGGCCGACGATGTGATGAGGTCGACGGTTGCGTCCTGATTCACACGCTTGGCATCGAGAGCCGGATCGAAGATTACCTCGACGAGGTGCCCGGTGCTGTCGGGAACGGCGCTTTCAGGCAGGGCTGCAATCTGAGCGGCGAGGAACTCCCGCGAGAAGCCGGGCGTGAATTTGTCGGTAGAGTAGTGGTGGTGTATGCCGTTTCCGAACCATACTTGCTTGATGTAGGTTTCGAATGCCTTGAACTGCGGGTCGTTGCGGTCGCCCTGATAGTTGGTGTAGACACTTTCGAGCAGCCGGCGGATAGCTAGATTGTTGGCATTGTTCTGGTCCCAGAGAATGTCGCGTCCCCAGAGGGCGGCTTCAGTAAGAAAGTAGACGAGCTTTTTCTGGCGGAGAGTAAGATTATCGAAATCAGGTACTTTATAGCGGAGTACCTCGATATCGGCGAAGCGGTCGACGGTGTAGTCGAATTCAGCGGGCCCAGCCGCCTCTTTGTGCGAGCATGAGCTTGTGGCGATAACCGATGCCATGGCAACAGCGAAAATTACTTTTTTCATTTTTGTGATACTGTGATAATTCATTTGGGTTCGTCGGAGCCTGTTTTTGCGTCCTTGTCGGTGTCAGTATCGGCGTCTTTGGTGTCGTCGGTGACATCGATGGGCGGCGGAAGCGGACCGTGGTAGGTGCCGGCGGCAGGGCTTATGTCCTTGTGGCCGAAAAGCTCGTCGGTGCGCGATGTCCACGGGCGGGGGCCGAAGATATGCTCTACGTCCTCGGTGTAGATGACTTCGCGTGTTATGAGCGTCTGAGCCAGACGGCTGTGTCCGTCGGCGTGTTCACGCAGTATGGTCTTGGCCCGTTCGTACTGTTCGGCGATGATGCGGCTCACTTCGTCATCGATGATTCTGGCGCGCTCGTCGCTGTAGGGGTTGGTAAACATGTTGCTCTGGCCGGTGGAGTCGTAGTAGCTCAGGTTGGGGAGTTTGTCGCTCATGCCATAGTACACGACCATAGCGTATGCCTGCTTTGTCACCCGCTCGAGATCATTGGCGGCGCCTGTGCTGATGTGGCCGAGGAACACTTCTTCGGCCGCACGGCCGCCCAGCAGTGAGCAGATGTCGTCGAGGATAACCTGTGATGGCACTATCTGGCGCTCTTCGGGAAGATACCAGGCTGCGCCGAGGGCTTTGCCCCTGGGAACGATGGTGACTTTCACAAGCGGGTTGCCGTAGCGCAGGTGCCACGACACTGTGGCGTGGCCGGCTTCATGTACGGCGATAGAGCGTTTTTCTTCGTCGGTGAGTATCTTGTTGCGCTTTTCGAGACCGCCGATTATGCGGTCGACGGCTGCGTTGAAGTCTTCTTTGGTCACCTGATCCTTGTTGTTGCGGGCCGCGATGAGTGCGGCTTCGTTGCACACGTTGGCAATATCGGCGCCCGAAAAGCCCGGTGTCTGGCGAGCCAGCAGTTCGATGTCGAGGTCGGGCACGGTTTTTACCTTGCGCAGATGTACCTTGAATATTTCCACACGGTCGGGAAGGTCGGGAAGATCGACATAGATCTGGCGATCGAATCGGCCGGCACGCATAAGGGCCTTGTCGAGGATATCGGCTCGGTTTGTCGCGGCGAGGATTATGACGCCGCTGTTACTGCCGAAGCCGTCCATCTCGGTAAGAAGCTGGTTGAGGGTGTTCTCGCGTTCGTCGTTGCCGCCCATGCCGGCGTTTTTGCCGCGTGCGCGGCCCACGGCGTCAATTTCGTCGATAAATACGATGCAGGGTGCTTTCTCTTTGGCCTGCCTGAAGAGGTCGCGCACACGAGAGGCGCCTACGCCGACAAACATTTCTACGAAATCGGAGCCCGACATAGAGAAGAACGGAACATCGGCCTCGCCTGCCACTGCTTTGGCGAGCAGGGTCTTGCCTGTTCCGGGAGGGCCTACCAGAAGTGCGCCCTTTGGAATTTTGCCGCCCAGATTGGTGTAGCGCTGCGGGTTCTTGAGGAATTCTACGATTTCTTCGATTTCAGTTTTAGCTTCGGAGAGGCCGGCAACGTCGCGGAATGTCACTTTCTGAGCATTGTCTTTGTCGAAAAGCATGGCCTTCGATTTGCCGACATTGAAAATGCCTCCGCCGGGACCTCCGCCGGCACCGCCGTTCGACATTCGGCGCATGATGAAAATCCATAGTGCTATTATGAGCACGAAAGGCAGCAGCGACCAAAGCAGGTGGCTGAACATTCCGCTCTGTTCGATTTCGATGTCACCGGTGAAGTCACCATCCTTGCGCCATTGTTCGATTTTTTCGTCGAGCTTGTCGGCCGAGGTGATGTTTGTCTCTATTTTGGCCACAATGCCGGCGCCTTCGCGGTAGTTGCCCGGGAAGAGGGCCTGGGCGAGTGAGTCGGTGAGTATGCCTTCGGCGCTGCGGTTGTCGGAGTGGATTATGATTTTCGATACGCCGTGGTCCTGTTCGACGTACTTTATAAAGTCGCTGTAACTTACAGGCTTGTTTATCTCGTTGTTGTCCAGCAGATATATGCCGCCGAGAAAAGCGATTACAATGGCATACATCCACCAGAGATTGAACTTGAACGGTCCAATTTTGCGGCCGTTCGGGTTATTTAATGGTGCGGGCATGGCTTTTTAGTCAGTCTAAGTCGGGAATTTCTGTGATTTTAGCGTCGCTCCACAGGTCTTCGAGCGAGTAGCGCAGGCGTGCTTCGCGGGTGAAGATGTGCACCCACGTGTCGCCGTAGTCCAGAACCACCCACTCGGCGTTGGCGAGGCCATCGGCTCCGTAGGGCTTGACGTCGGCATTGATACGCACGTATTCGGCCACGCTTTCGGCAATGGCACCTACCTGTGTGTTGGAACTGCCTTCGGCGATGATGAATTGATGGGCTGTGGCCGATTCTATGTGGCTGAGGTCTACTATGGTGATGGCGTGTCCTTTACGCTCCTGTATTCCTTCTATGATGAATGTGCTGAGGTCTTTTTCTGAAGACATTAGTTAATTTAACTTTAAAATTCAGACAAATATAATGAAATTTCGGCAACCGCCGTGGAAGATGCGGCTTTAAATTGGCCACATATATGATACTTTAACAATTATTCGAAGTTTATGGTTTTCGCCGGATCGACAGAAGATGCCGTTCGTGCCGGAATCCACAGTACCAGCCATGCTGCTGCCGCAACACCGATGTTGAGCGCTGCGAAGGCCCACGGGCGAATCTCCACCGGCACGGTGTTGAGGTAGTAGGCCTCCGGATCAAGGGGTATTATGTGCGTGTATTTCTGAAGCAAAAGAAGGCCCAGCCCTATAATGTTGCCTGCCGCCATGCCGCGAAGAACTATGCGCATGCCCAGGTCGACGAATATTTTGCGAATGAAGGTACGGGAGGCGCCCAGCGAACGCAGTATGCCTATCGCAGGAACATTGTCGAGCACAAGAATGAACAGGCTCGACACGAGCGTGAATGAAGCCACGCACAGCATGAGGCAAAAAATGACGGCAACATTGGTGTCGAGCAGCGATAGCCAGTTGAAGTAGAGCGCGCCGCTCTGTTCGATGGTCGTCACCGGGTAGTATGCCTCAAGAGTGCCGTCGCCGAGGGCTCGGAGCATTGACACTTCTATTTCTTTGGCTGCCGGAGCTATGGTCTCTTCGTCGATACCTCTTATGTCGAGCCGGCTTCCCTGCTTCGGTGTAAGGCCGGCTATTCGCTGGAGCTCGGCCAGCGAAGCGTAGGCAACCGTGCGGTCGTATTCGCCGAAATCGGCTTCGTAGATGCCGGCGACGGTGCTTCGGCGCATCTTCACGGCACCGTCGATGATGAAAGTGGAGAACACGCGGTCGCCTGTGCCGAGGCCGAGAGCCGACGCCGTGGCACGTGAAATGACAATGTCGTTGCGGCAGCTGTCGTTGCTGTAGTCGGGCCAGACGCCTTCTGCTATGTTGCCGCGCTCGAATGTAAAGTCTGCCCCGGGCGACTGGCCGATCATCACCAGGCCTTCGAAATTGTCGTTGGTTTTCAGAATACCGGGCAGACGAAGTGTCAGACGCTGTTCGGCGCCAGGAACGGTCTCTTCGATGATGTCGGCAAGTGCGGGTGGAACTGTCAGAGCGGTTTCCTGAGTGCGTGTGTAGGGGTCGTAAGCGGCCTCAATGCTTATCTGGGCATCGAAACCCATGAGTTTTCGCTTGATTTCGTCTTTGAAGCCCACCACTATGCCAAGTGTCAGCTCCATGACAGTGAGAGCCAGCGCCACGCCTGTTACGGCAATGACCGTACCTGCCGTGGTGCCTTCGGCACCAAGCCTCATGCGTCTTGCTATCCAGAGATGTGTGAGCATATCGGACGCAAAGTTACCATTTTTTTTTAGGCTGGCAATTTTTTTAGGCAGTTGGGAAAACGGGCAGACAGGCTGTTAGGCTGACAAGCTGTTAGGGAATTAGGAGATTAGGATTGTAGAGGCGCAATAATTTGCGCCCGCGGAGAAGGAACTATTATCTTAACTTTTTAAACTTTCTAATCTTTTTCAACTACCCTTTCACCCCTAATCATACTCCTCCCAGCGTTTTTTCAGGGTTTCGGTCTGCGACGCCACAGCTTCCGACTCGAACATCGACCATCGGTGGCCGCAGAAGTCACAGCAGTAGTGGTCGGTCCAGTTGTGCCATGTGGTGTAGGTGCGGTTCAGGGCCTGGGCGTTGCGTACATGACGGCTGCTGCGGATCGAACTGTCCGAAATATTGTCCCAGGAGTCGCTGGTAGTCACGTTGTAGCCACGGTCGGTTGTGCCTTCGACGTATGCCTCAAAGCGGTGGCAGTTCGCACAGCGTTCGCAGCGAAGAAGTTTGTAGAATCGGAAGAGGAATGCAGCTGCGAAGATCCAGCCCAGAAATGCGAGAAAATAGTAGAAGCCGTAGAAGTGCTCGATGATGTCTTTCTCAGCCATAACGGCAATAAAGAACGAAACGGAGGCCAAAAGCATTATCGAGAAGTTGTGAAGCGGTCTCAGCAATTTATCGGCCACAAACATCCATGCGAACATCAGGCCGATATTAATGCCTGTCATGCCGGCGACGGTCAGAACAAGTGCGAGGAAAGTATCGGGAATGCCGAGAGTGTTGCGCATCAGACGGTCGACGCCGGTATAGAGCGTGGTGGTGAGCGGAAGCACAACGAGCAGCATTGTTATTATGCTTATTGTCTTGCCGATGGCAGCGTCGTGGCTGTCGGAACGTTTATACCGCTGGTCATGCTTGCCGTTGTTCTCGAGAATCCAGCAGGTGTTGATGAGCAGTGGAAGAAAGCACATCAGAAGCACTATCCACACAAAACTTGCCTCGCGGCCCATAGAACTTGCAATCTGGCTCATAGGCAGAATTGCAAGTACTATCAGAAAGGACGGTACGATGAATGCGTAGAGCAGTCCGGGGCTTTCGTGGAAGTCGTATTGCTCTTTGAGCCATAGAATGCCCAGTACTTCGCCGGCGATAAGCACCAGACTCACGATGAGAATCACCCACCATGGCAGTCCGGCATACCACGCAAAGAAAGCACATAAGGCGTCGACAACGGCATATCCGCTGGCTGAATAGCTGTTTCCAATCTCCGATGCTGGAATGGTGTCGTTGTTGTAATTGTAGACGTACTGATAGTAGTCGCCGTTAAGGCCCCGTATGTATGAGGTGCTTACGAAGCCTGTAGCTCGGTCCGTTTCTACACGCACCCAGCCGTTTTCATAATCGTCGACATCAACGACATACGCTACTTCGTTCGGGTTGATCTGGTCGACGATACCGAATTGCTGGCCTGCACCGGAGCGTACATTGAGCTTGTTGGAGGTTGTGATAGTGACGGCGTTTGGCCGAGAAGCATCGCCGGTGGGGGGATATTGTGCGAAAACCGATATGATTCCTGCGATGAAACCCAGAAGAGTGAGCAAGAGGATACGTTTCATGATAATAATTGGATTTAGATTGCAAAGATATGCAAATAATTGAATTCTCCCAAATTACAGCTTATAAATACAAAAAAAACGCACTCTCGAACCGAAAGTGCGTTGTCAGTGAAGAATGTTATTTCTATTTGAGGACCGAGATGGCGCCTTTGTAGTCGGGCTCATTGGTTATTTCTTCCACCAGATCGCTGTAGATTACCTTATGGTCGGCGTCGAGTACTATCACGGCGCGGGCAAGCAGCCCGGCAAGAGGTCCGTCGACCATCTGCAGTCCGTAGTTCTTGGCAAAGTCGGCCGAACGGAACGCAGATGCCACTTTCAGGTTTTCGATGCCTTCGGTAGAGCAGAAGCGGCTCATGGCAAAGGGGAGGTCCATCGACACACACAGCACCTGCGTGTTCTCGAGGTCTGCGGCTTCTTTGTTGAATTTGCGTACCGACATGGCGCAAACGGGTGTGTCGAGGCTGGGGAAGATGTTGAGCACCACTCGCTTGCCTTTGAAGTCGTCGAGCGTCACATTGCTGAGGTCGGCGGCGGTGAGGGTGAATGCCGGAGCCGTGGTGCCTACTGCGGGAATGTCGCCGTAGGTATGACAGGGTGAACCCTGAAAAAAGATTGTTTCCATATATATCTGTTAATTAGATAGGCTTGCTTTTTGTATAACAAGCGAACGGAGGTCTTGGTTGTAACCACGGATAATATCTTTGACTATACCGTCGGCGCCCACGAAAATAAGCACCGGAGTGTCGGCTCCGACGCCGCATTCGGTGGCAGCGCCGCGGGCGTTCATCAGCAGATGTTCGCCGGGCCGTACCGAAGGCACCACGGCCTCGATGTCATCGGCACGGTGGTCGAGAAACGTCCACACCACTTCGGTGGCGAAGGGCAGATAGTCGGCGGCAGCACGGACATCGGAAACAACAGCAGGTGTCGAGCCTATCTTGGTGTCAGCGAATACAAAGATCGTAGGCGCGGCAAATGTATCGCCGTTTTCATGCAGATAACGCTCCCCCGTTGTTGTCGGTGCCACAATGCGCGGCAGCGGTTTGCCGGGCAGGTTTTCGAGCGAGTATGAGCTGCCGCGGTAACGGCCGAAAGCGTCGGTATAACGGTCGGCGAGGCTGTCGTCGCTGATGACTATCCCGGCGGTCGAGGCATGGGAGCCGTAGCGTACCGTGATGGTCTGCTCGCTCAGCTGGCCGGGATTATTTTCGAATTCTATTTTTCGCGGAAAGTAGGTGGCAGGGTCGAGAATGTAGGTGTACTCGGCTGCGTCGCAGTCGTTCACCCGCCACACGCCTTCGACAACGGCTGCTTTGCTGCCCCCGACGAGAGTATCGGGCGTAAAATGGTAGATGTACTCCGGATTGGCTTCCATCTCGGCGAAATGACGGGCGAGGTAGGCGGGCAGAAGATCGGTGAACTGGGCGAGATTCTGCACTCCGCGCTCCGTGCGGCCCTGCGGCGCGAATGGCACGGCATCCCACTCGGCATGATATTCCTGAAGTTTGCTGTCGCGGAAACGGTAGTGAGCGCCGTCGGTATATGCCGAGAAGCCCGTTGAAATGCCTGACGGTGCCGGAAGGCCCCAGTCGATAAGGTAGTTGCACGGCGCAAGGGTGTCGCCATCGGCGACGGGAGCCTGTTCGAGCAGTATGGAGTAAGCTACTGGGTCGGGCAGTTGTGGCAGAAGAACCTCGTATGTACATGAATCGGCATAGCACTCTATGTCGCCAAGAGCCTTGATGACGTCGGAGATAGTAGCGGCGCTGACCGTCGCAGAGGCAATCAGCGCCGAAGCAATAAAGATAGCACAACGTTTTTGCATAATGTGATCGTTTTATTAAATTAACGAAACACACCCTGCATTAGTTCGCATACCCGCCGAAAAAAAGTGGTGAGATAAAACAAATAACATTTCCCATCCTCATGGAGCGGCGGTTTTCCAACCGCCGGCCTTTCGCCTGAAAAGACGTCCGCGGAGGCCGACTCATGGAAAGGCGGTTTACAAACCGCCGGCCTTTCGCCTGAAAAGACCTCTTCGGCGTCCGACTCATGGAGCGGCGGTTTCCAAACCGCCGGTCTTCCGCCTAAAAAGATGTCTGCGGAGGCCGGCGATTGAAAATCGCCTTTCCATAGTCAAGAGTGTCATTCCGGTCTTGCTAAACCGAAATAATCTCAGCCTAAATGCTTAGTAAACGGTGACGTCGAGCCTGGCGAGGGCACGGGCTGCTTTGTCGCGGGCTGCTTCGAGGGTGGTGTCGGTGGCGAGAATCACGGCCATGCGGCGGTGTCCGTGCACTTCGGGCTTGCCGAAGATGCGCATCTGGGTGCCGGGCTCTTCGAGCACGTGCTCGAGGTTGCCGAACTCTACGGTATCGGTGTCGCCTTCGACGACAACTGCGCGCGATGCCGAGGGGCCGTAGAAGCGTATGCCGGGTACGGGCAGTCCGAGGAGGGCGCGGGCGTGGAGGGCAAACTCGCTGAGGTCCTGAGATATCATTGTCACCATGCCGGTGTCGTGCGGACGGGGAGATACTTCGCTGAATATCACGTCGTCGCCTTTGACGAATAGCTCTACGCCGAAAATACCGTAGCCGCCGAGGGCGTCGGTTACTGCCTTGGCTATATGGCGGGCGTTCTCGAGGGCCTTGGTGCTCATGGGCTGAGGCTGCCACGACTCGCGATAGTCGCCGTTGACCTGAATGTGACCTACAGGCTCACAGAACGATGTGCCCGATATGCTGCGGACAGTGAGAAGGGTGATTTCGTAGTCGAAATCGACGAAGCCTTCCACGATGACGCGACCGGCGCCGGCGCGTCCGCCTTCCTGGGCTTCGTGCCATGCTGCGTCGATCTCGTCTGCGGTGCGGATTGTGCTTTGGCCGTGGCCCGACGAACTCATCACAGGTTTAACGACCACAGGCAGGCCGATGGCGTCGATTGCGGCACGAAACTCGTCGTATGTTTCGGCGAAACGGTAGGGCGAGGTGGGCAGACCGAGCTGTTCGGCAGCAAGACGGCGGATACCTTCGCGGTTCATTGTCAGGTAGGCTGCGGTAGCGGTGGGGGTTATGTTGTAGCCTTCTTTTTCAAGCTCTACCAGCACAGGAGTGGCGATAGCTTCGATTTCGGGAATGATGTGGTCGGGCTTTTCGAGTTCTATGATACGGCGCAGTTCATTGCCGTCGAGCATATTGAACACATGGCAGCGGTGGGCAACCTGCATGGCGGGCGCGCCGGCATACTTGTCGCATGCCACCACTTCCACGCCCATGCGCTGAAGCTCGATTGCTACTTCCTTGCCTAACTCTCCGCTGCCCAGAAGCAGGGCCTTGCGGCCGCGGGCAGTGCATACAGATCCTATTTTCGACATATATGTGTGATGATGGTTTAGGGTTTGTTGTATCGTGTTTTCAGATGAAATTATCGTAATGTCTTATGGGTGTGCGGGTAGGCCCATTTCTTGCATTTGGAACACCATTCGGGCTGGGCGTCGCCGGTGTAGTCGGGAACATTGTACTGCACGATGTCGACGGGTTCGATTTCGTTTCTTCTGCTGCTCCCCGCCGACGACGAACTGCTGCCAGAGCCCGACGATGCTCCTGACCCGAGGTAGGCGCGGCCATATTCGTCGTAGCTGATGGCGTTGCCGAACTGATTGATGAAAGCAGTGCTCATTGTAGTGCCTTTCCCCATGCAGGTTTTGCACCGGCCATTGAGGCCAGCACAGAATGTGCAGCCGTACCACATGCCGTTTGCATAGCGGCCCTGCGTTCCGTGACACACCGGACAGATCTGGGCTCCATGGCAGTTTATGCATGTTCTGCGGGTGATGACAATGGCCGAGCCGTCGGGGTTGTAGTACCATGTCTCTTCTCCGAACGGGGTGTTCCTTACTTCGGTCCGTTGCTCCTGTCCGGATTGCTGCTGTCGTGCGGGAGCTGGCGAAGGTGCTGCTTTCCTTGCCGGGGCGGCGGACTCCGCTTTTCTCCGCTGTTTGTTTACTTCGAGATCACCGAACGACTTTTTACGTTGTTTGTTGACCTCAAGATCACCGAACGATTTTTTCTGCTGAGCATGCGTCTCGGGAAAAGCCGTTCCGGCGCAAAGCAGCAGGAAAATGATGATTCTGACTATGGGTTTCATATTGAAAAGAATCTTTTTGCATTCCGGGTGGTGATAATGCCGATGTCGGCAGCCGTTCGGCCGGTCGCATCTGCTATTGCCTCTACTATCAGAGGAATACGGGCACTTTCGTTTCGCTTGCCCCGGAAGGGAACGGGCGCAAGATATGGCGAGTCGGTTTCAGTGAGGAGGCGGTCGGTCGGAATGGCCGGCAGAGTTGCTTTGAGACCGGAGTTTTTGAATGTGACGATACCGTTGATGCCGAAGTAATAATCGCCGGCAGAGAGTATGCGCTCCACATCGGCCGTACTGCCTCCGAAACTGTGGAAGACGGCCCTGACATCGCCGAAGTTCTGAAGAACTTCCATGGTCAGGTCGAGTCCTTCGCGGCAGTGGATAATCACCGGCAGCTGCAGTTCGCGGGCAAGCGCGAGCTGGCGTTCGAAGGCGAGGGCCTGTTCCAGCTCCTGCGAGCGGTCCCAGTAGAGGTCGATACCAACTTCGCCGACGGCGCAGTAGCCCCCGCGGCGCAGTTCGGCCTCTATAGGCTTGAGTGTGGTCTGCCAGTCGTCGCCGAGTTCGGTGGGGTGCAGACCCATGGCCATTGCCGTGACGTCGGGCCGTGCCGCATGAAGGGCTTTGAGCGGTTCTACCGAATCGAGGTCCACGTTGGGCAGAACCATCATTCCGACGCCTTCGGCAATGGCGCGGTCGACGGCTGCAGTGCCTCCTCCGTCGGCTTCGAAGGCTTTGTCGTAGAGGTGTGTATGAGTATCGATCATCAGTGCAGGCGTGTCGAAGCTTTCTGTGCAAGCCCTGTGAAGAACCGGCGGGCGTCGGCGTCCATTTCCACACCGCCGAGAGCCTCGACCGCCTTCTGTGAATAGCTTTCGGCCAGTTCGCAGCAGCGTATGCTCAGGTTCAGACGGTCATAGACGCGGCGTACCTGTGCAATCAGTTCGTGGTCGGATAGGTCTTCGCGCAGAATGTCGGTAAGTTCGCCGTCGCTTTCTTCGAGCGCCGTAATGAGGAGCCATGTTTTCTTGCGGTTCACGATGTCGCCGCCTATCTCCTTGCCGAAGACAGCCGGGTCGCCGTAGGTGTCGAGCCAGTCGTCGCGAAGCTGGAACGCTATGCCGAGGGCTACGCCGTAGTCATAGAGCCGCCGGCGTGTCTCGGCGTCGGCATCGGCCATAATGGCTCCTATGGCACAGGCGCCGGCAAGAAGAACCGAAGTCTTGAGGCGTATCATGTCGAGATATTCGGCAACGGTCACATTATTGCGTCGCTCGAACTCCATGTCGAACTGCTGTCCTTCGTATACGCCCATCGCGGTTTCGTTGAAGCAGGCATTGACGGCTGCGAGGCGGTCGGCCGGGCATGCGCATGTGAGCATCGAGGCATAGGTGAGCATTGCATCGCCCGACAGAATGGCCGTGCTCTGGTTCCACCGGCGGTGTACGGTGGGGCGTCCGCGCCGGAGGTCGGCGTTGTCCATCACATCGTCGTGCAGCAAGGTGAAATTGTGGAAAATCTCGATGCCGAGTGCCTGGTTCATGGCTTCGGAAATATCGCGGCGGCTCAGAGCGGTGTAGACCGCCAGCAGAAGCACGGGACGCAGACGTTTGCCGCCGCTTTCGAGGGTGTAGCGCACCGGCTCGAAAAGCTTGGGGGCGACAGCAGGAAATGTCAGATTCTGGAGTGCCGTTTCTACGGCTGCTGAAAAATAGTCTATGGAGTATTCCATTCAGGAGGTTATTTAAGCTGACAAGCTGTTAGGCTGTTAAGTTATTAGTGATTTGATTGCATGGACGCAATATTTTGCGCCTGCGTGAACTGGCTTATTTCTACCCGGTTGTTTTCAGGGATTTATGGGACTGTAGTCGAGAATCCAGCGGTACTGTATGCCGCTCTTGTTCTTCTTCACTTGAATCGACCCGGGTTCGTAAAAGAAATAATCGGGCATACAGCCGGGCTCGACCTTTGTGCAGCTTAGAGCCGGAATTTCGTACAACATGGCATTAGGATCGGTCGTTATCGCCGGGATTACTCCGCCATAGCGTACGTTGTAGAGCAGCATATTGCGGTCGGTGGTGTTGATGATGTAGTTTCGGCCCATTTCGAAGTCGGTGATATTGTATTTTCCCTTGAATGAGTCCGGCAAATAGAACATCACGTTCTCAGTGCTGTACTCTTCGTCAGGGCCTGCGATTACGACATTCGAGCGAGGTACAGACAGAGTAATGCCGAACAAAAGGACAAAAAACAGGAAAAAGAATACTATGATGCCGACACATCCGCGCGTAGAATTTTCTGCAGAGGCTTCACTTTTTGGAAAGATTTTCATCAGAAACCATACGGCGAAACCCGAGATCACCACACTCAGCAGGAGGGTGACCGTTACAAAAAGCCAGTAGGGAATTACCATTTTCTCATTTGCTTGAAATACTTCGCAAAAGTAGCAAAAAAAGCCCGGACAAACAAGAAAAAGAGGTGCTCTCACGAGTACCTCCCTTTCCATTCATCACATTATGCTAAAACTAAAGTGCTATAGTCGTCGGGAATCAGTAGCGGCTTTCGACAACGCCCCAGTCAACAATGTCCCAGAGGCATTTGAGAGCGTCGGCACGTCGGTTCTGATAGTCGAGGTAGTAGGCATGTTCCCACACATCGAAAGTGAGCAGCGGCGTCAGACCCGATGTCAGAGGATTCTCGGCATTGGGACCCTGGGTGATGAAGAGCTTGCCGTTCTCATCGCGGCTGAGCCACACCCAGCCTGAACCGAAGAGGCCGACGCCGGCATCTACAAAAGCTTCCTTGAACTTTTCGAACGAACCGAATTCGTCGTCAATGGCCTTGCGGAGCTTTCCTTCCGGTTCCCGCTTTCCGTCGGGCGAGAAGGTGAAGAAGTAGAAAATATGATTCCATGCCTGCGAGGCATTGTTGAAGAGCGGGCCTTTGGCGTGGGCTATGATGTCCTCAAGTTCCATATCCTCGTACTCCGAGCCTTTGATGAGGCGGTTGAGGTTGTCGATATAGGCTTTTTCGTGTTTGCCGTAGTGGAACTCAATGGTGCGGGCGCTGATCGCCGGCTCCAACGCGTCGTTGTCGTAGGGAAGCTGAGGTTGTTCGTAAGTCATAGTTGAATATTTTATATTTTCAGTTCGACACTATTTATCTTTTGTATATAATAACGCCATGATACCTCTAAGGTTCATTACAGCTTCCTTTTTGACATTTGTTTTTATTTCCGCTTAAAACAGTGCTGCCGGCTGCGGCGACGTTTGTCTTTCTTCTGAAAAATGTATATTTTTGCATCGGAAACACAACAGATACACATTCATGGCGATCTTAAATGCGATGATATTTATTGATTCCGGCAAAAGACAGAGCAAGAGATGAGATATATTGGAAGTAAAGCCCGTATGCTTGATAATATTCAGGAAGTGATCAGCCGGTATACTCGAAATGTCCGTACCGTTACTGATATTTTTGCAGGCACCGGTGTAGTATCGAGGTATTTCAAAGAGAGTGGCTACACGGTTTTTTCCAATGATATTCTTTATTTTTCCTATGTGATCAACAGGGGTGTGATGGGAATGAATGAACCTGTTCCGGCCCGGCTTCATTCGATAATCCACTATCTGAATAATCTTAAGGTTGCTGACTGTCCGTGGTTTGAAATCGAAAATGCCTTTATTTATCAGAATTATTCTCCACACGGAAATTGCAGCAGAATGTATTTCCAGTGCGAGAATGCTCTGAAAATCGATTTGATCCGGCAGGGAATAGAACGATTCAGAAATCAGATAACTGAAGCGGAATATTTCTATTTGCTTGCCCTTCTGATCAATGCAGTGCCATATGTGTCGAATATTACCGGAACCTACGGGGCATATCTTAAGTATTGGGACAAAAGGACGTATAACAGTCTTACGTTGGAAGAAATTGAAATACGTCCCGGAGTGGCCGGATGCCGGTTCTTTAACATGGATGCAGCTTCGCTGGCCCGAGAGGTGGCAAGCGATCTGATGTATCTCGACCCCCCGTATAACGGACGGCAGTATCTGCCTAATTATCATATTCTTGAAACTATTGCGCGATATGACTATCCTGAAATCAAAGGTGTGACGGGGGTCCGTATTGACCCGACCAGAATGTCGGATTTCTGCAGAAAAGCCAAAGCAGAAGATGCTTTCCGTAAACTTTTCGGGTCTCTCGAGTGCCGCTACATTCTGTTGTCTTATAACAATGAGGGGCTGCTGAGTACCGAGACAATGTCACACCTTATGCAGGAGGCGGGAAATGCCGATACCTTTCGGCTCGTAGAATGTGATTACCGGCGTTACAAAAACAAAATTCCGAATAATAAAGCCGGTCTGAAAGAACAGCTATATTTCGTCGAAAAGCAATGATTAAATCGCCATTGAATTATATTGGCGGCAAGTACAGGCTTTTGCCTCAGATACTGCCGCTGTTTCCTGAGAATATCGATAATTTCATCGATCTGTTTGCCGGTGGTCTCGATGTGGCGGTGAACGTTAATGCCCGACATGTGATATGCAATGATATAAACAACTATGTAATAGGATTATATAGGTATATCCGACGAAGCAATATCGAAAGACTTATCGGTCGGATTCATAAAGTCATCCGGGAGTACGGACTTACCAAGCAGAATCGCGAAGGATATAACGCTCTTCGCTCTGAATACAACCGCACACGTTCGCCTCTTCATCTGTTTTTGCTTGTATGCTTCGGATTTAACCATCAGTTGCGGTTCAACAGTACCGGCGAATTCAACAATCCCTTCGGCATAAACCGAAGTTCTTATAATGAAAACACTGAAAAGAATTTAAGGCAGTTGCATGAGGCTATCCGGGATTTTGAATATCGTGTGGAAAATTTCCGGCAGTTCGATCTTGGATTCATGAGACCCGACGACTTTCTATATGCCGACCCTCCCTATCTGATATCCTGCGGCTCCTATAATGACGGTAAAAGAGGTTTCGAAGGGTGGAGTCAGAGCGATGACATGGCTTTGTTTGAAAAACTCGACGAGCTAAACCACCGTGGCATCCGATTTGCGCTGTCGAATGTGATACGGCACAAAGGAGTCGAAAACGGGCCGCTTATACGCTGGGCCGGAAACTATAATGTTCACTTTCTGAACTCCGATTATTCCAATTCCAACTATCAGGCAACTAAAAGTGAAACCGTGGAAGTTCTGATAACTAATTATTAAAAATATGGCAAACCGCACTTTCGGCTGGATTCAGAATCCATCGTCCACCGATACTCTGAAAAATATTCTTGCTCTTTTTGTGGCTGATTCGGAGTTTCATAATTATATGGTGACCGAACGGTTGCCATTGCTGGCAAGTGCCGGTCTGTTCAGCAATCCGGGGCTTTATATCCAGTTTCAGAAATTACTGCGTTCAAAAAGGCCGATTCCTTATGAAGCTCTGAAAGGACAAGGTGCAGGTGGCGGCAACAGAGCCGGTGCAAAGTGCTCAGGTCTCGCGCAGGCTGCTGTTACCGGTCAGCAGACAAGGGAATATACCGTTGACGGAACTGTAATAAGTATTAAGAAGCCATATACCGACGACTGGACTGCCGACGGTTTCCTTAGATGGGCGATATCTTTAGGATTTCTCGACTATAATTACGACGATGACACATGCAGTATAACCGAGGCAGGAAGATCTTTCGTCCGTGCAGGTAGTCAGGCTGAAATCAATTCGATTTTAGGGAAAGCTTATCTTTCATATCCTCCGGCCTGCCGTGTATTAGGGCTGTTGTGCGCCAACGGGCATATGACAAAGTTCGAAATCGGTTCCCGGCTCGGCTTCACCGATGAAGCCGGTTTTACATCTTTCCCGCAGAATATATGGGTTCAGGCCTATGAGGAATGTGAGGATGCTGAAGAAAAACGGAAACTGCGATCGGACACTGAAGGCTCGTCTGATAAATATGCCCGAATGATATGTGGCTGGCTGGAGAAAATAGGGTGGGTAAGGAGGACACCCAAAACCGTTCACGAGACCATCGGCCTGAAGAGCTACGACTGCGTCATTACGTCGGCCTTTGAGATCACTGAAGAGGGACGCCTTAACTATACCGAAGCTTTGGGCAATCCTCCTGTGCCGAAGATAGTCTATAGAGAAATGCTTGCCAGCAAAGCTCCTGATGCCGATTATCTGAGAAACCGTCGTGCTCTGATTCTGCTGTATCTGATGGATCATGTGCCACGGACAATGGGAGAAATTCTGAAATTCCTTTCTGACAAGGGTATAGAGGAGACGGAAACAGTTATTTCCGACGATATGAAAGGCCTTGTGAATATCGGTCTGAATATAGCTTCCGACGGTTCGCATTACGTGCTTGCCGATACTTTCGAAAAACTTACCATGTACAAAGGCGGCGTTGTGAAGGAAATCACCGAAGCTGTCGAGATAAAAGACCGGGTTCGTGTAAGGCTGCATAATATCGACCATAAGTATCTTGCTCTTATCGACTATGCTTTCTCAGGAAAGGACAGCTGCCTCGATTTCGAAATATATACAATCGACCTTCTTGTCAACGAACTCGACTTCAATGGTCTGCATCTCGGAGGCACTCGAAAACCCGACGGTATATTCTACTATGATAAGAACGGTGTGATAATCGACAACAAGGCATATTCAAAAGGTTTCACCATTACCCGGCACATGGCCGATGAGATGGTGCGCT
Organism: uncultured Porphyromonadaceae bacterium; assembly: GCA_902462525.1. Lineage (GTDB taxonomy): Bacteria > Bacteroidota > Bacteroidia > Bacteroidales > Muribaculaceae > CAG-873. The sequence goes on from CABQCA010000007.1 coordinate 19,614, forward strand.
ATGTTCAGGAGAATAACGACCGTAACCCCGACCGTAATCCGAACCAATGGTGGCTCAATTTTGACGGTACTGTAAACCATTTTAATTTTGTGTTCATTTCCTCATTGTTCAAAGGTGACATAGAGCACATGCTGGACAACATCAGGCAAAGCACCGGCGTTGAAGGAAGTGTCATCACGGCCGAGAACCTGCTGTACTATGCCGATGCCATAAAGGGCGGCGATATCGGTAAGTCCGACTTTCTGAATTTGCTCGGTATCGGAAAGGAAGTGGTGTACCCTTGAATATAGGACTACAGACACAAAAAAACGGCGCCGGAGGGGCGTCGTTTTTTGTTGGCGATACGTTGTGTCATACCATCTTCAGCGCAAGATCTGTCATCCATAGCCAGAATGGGCAGAACCCTATAAATAGGATTACCGACAGAGTCAGCGACGAGGTGCCGGTGGCCACATAAGTGTCGTATTCGTCGGCGATGATGATTCCCGAGAATGCCGGCGGAAGTGCGCAGGCCACAACGAGCATCTTCAGGTTGAGAGGATCCATCTTGCAGAGCAGACCCATTATGAGAATTATGGCGGGCATCATGATCATCTTCATGATCGAACCGAGGATAACCTGCCAGTTGATGTTTACTTTGACTGCCGACAGAGTGATGCCGGCAGAGAAGACGGCCATCGAGGCGTTGGCGCCGGCGATGAGGTTGAACGACGGACTTGCCCACTTGGGCCAGGGAATACCGACAAGTACCCATACGACAGCCAGAATAGGAGCCCATGCCACTGGCTGCTCCAGTGCGTGGAGAACCGGAGCCCATGCGCTCTGTTTCTTGGCCTGAGGGTTGCTCTTGGCAAGCGAAGCATTCATCAGCGACAGGCCGACTGGGATACCGACTGCGTTCACAACGATGCCTACTATGGCTACTACAAGAGCTACCGAGGCGTTGGTGCCGAAGATAGGCTCCAGCACGGCGAATCCGAGAAAGCCGATGGTGGGAGAACCGCTGATAAGGGCTGAGACGGCGGCGTCGGCACCGGTGTTTTTCTTGAACATGCGGAACACAAAGTAAACCAGCATGAAGCAGAACATAATGCCGACAAGCGATACGATCGATAGCTTGAGGTCGTGTGCCAGCATCTCGCGTGTCGACTGTGCTATCGATACGAAGAGAGCTGCCGGAAGGGCATAGTCGAGGACGACTTTATTGAACTTCTTGGAATCGCTACCGTTGAAGATTCCTTTTTTGCCCGAAATGTATCCCGCGAGCATCACTACGATGATAGGGACAATTGCGTATAGAATAATATGTTCCATAATTGATAGTTGAAGTGGTTGGAGATTGGCCGGAAGCCTGCGTGCGGCGGCAGCCTTCCGGCCGTTTTATATCGCAGAAGATGCTATACGATGACTTTCTGGAGAGCTTCGGGATTGAGATAGCCTATGTGGCCCGATTCCTTGCCCGAATCGGCGGCCAGCTGAACATCGATGATTGCCGGGCCTTTCGATGCCACGGCATCCTTGAATGCAGCCTCAAGTTCGGCGGGAGTTGTGACGTAGTAGGATTTCGCGCCGAATGCTTCGCCAAGTTTGTCGTAGCGGGCGTTGATGTTCAGAGTCGTAGGAGCGGGGTCGCCGTTGCCCGACATATTGACGCCAATGCCGTTGTAGATGCCGCCGTTGTTGAAGATGACGACAGTAACAGGCAGTTTGAAACGGCAGATGGTCGAGAAATCCATGCCTGAGAAACCGAAGGCACTGTCGCCTTCGATTGCCACGACCTGTTTGCCGGTGGCCACGGCTGCACCGATGGCCGAACCCATGCCCATGCCCATGATGGCCCATGTGGCGCAGTCGATACGCTTGCGGGGTTTCGACATGCTGATGGTGTCGCGGGTATCGTCGAGAGTGTTGGCGCCTTCGTTGACAAGTATCATTTCCGGGTCGGCCTCGATGAGTGGTTTAAGCACGCCGAGAGCCGTCCAGTGGTTCATAGGCATCGCGCCGGCGTTTTCTGTGAGACGGGCGGCAAATTTGACACCTTTGGTCTTGGTTTCGGCCTGAAGCGAGGGGACCCATGTGGGATCGGTGCTCATTTTCACGCCATCGAGCGCCGCGAGAATGGCATCGAGCGAACTTGTCAGGTCGCCAACCACAGGAGCGGCGATAGGACGGTTGCAGTCGATTTCTTCGGCTTTGATGTCGAGCTGTATGAACTTGGTGTCGGGGCTCCATTTGCCGTGACCGCGTGAGAGCAGCCAGTTGAGACGTGCGCCGATGAGAATGACTACGTCGGCCTTCTCCATGATGGTCGAACGGCACGAGAGGGCGCTCAGAGGACCGTCGTCGGGCAGCACGCCTTTGGCCATCGACATCGGGAAGTAGGGAATACCGGTTTTTTCGACAAGTGCTTTCACTTTGTCCTCAACTTGTGCGTAGGCCGCACCCTTGCCGATTATAATGGCCGGTTTTTTTGCCGATGCGAGTAGTTTGACTGCACGTTCTACAGCTTCGGGAGCCGGCGGCATAGCCGGGCACAGGTCCACGGGGGTGTAGAACAGTTTGTCGGCGTCGGAGGCATTCATTATAGCTCCCAGACACGGAGTTGTCACATCGAGATACACGCCGCCGGGCCGGCCCGAAATAGCAGCACGGTAAGCGCGGACAACAGCCGTAGGAATATCTTCGGGCTTGTTGACGCGGTAAGCGGCCTTCACAAGCGGTTTGGCAGTGTTGAACTGGTCGAGACCTTCGTAGGGACCCTGATCGAGATCGATGGGCTCGCGTTCGCTCGAACCGCTGATCTGAATCATCGGGTAGCAGTTGACTGTGGCGTTGGTTGTGGCTGTGAGGCCATTGAGGAAGCCCAGCGACGATACTGTCAGGAGAACACCCGGTTTGCCGGTGAGATAGCCGTGCGTGGCGGCTGCCATGCCGGCCTGCTGCTCATGCCTGAATCCGACGAAGCGTATGCCTTGCTCCTGAGCAAGATACGAGAAGTCGGTGACGGGGATGCCAACCAGACCATACATCGTGTCGATGCCAACCATCTTGAGCGCGCGCACCAGAATATCCATGCCTGTCACCTGTGAGGGATATGAAGGCGCAGCCGGTGTGGTTTTTGGGGTTGTATTAGTAGTAGCCATTGATTTCAGTAGTAGTTTTTTGTTGATGTTGAATGGATTCGTATAATAAGATAACGGCCTCGACGACCGTTATCTTATTTGAAAATGGATCTTATTTTGCAGGAGCTGCGGGTTTGGGCAGCGGAGCCGTTGTGCCGTTGGTCTTGAAACGTTCGATTTCGGCGGCCGTAAAGCCGGCTGCGGTAAGTACCTCTTCGGTATTTTCACCCAGATTCGGGCATGGCCCATAGGTAGGCTGATAGTTCGAGAGAGTGAATGGCACGCCGACAGTGACAAATTCGCCGATATTTCCGCCCTGATTGATCTTCACGAGAGTATTACCGTCGTAGAGGCTCTGGTCGTCCATTATTTCCTTTGTCGACAGCACAGGTGCCACCGGCACGCCGCCCTTCGAAAGAATCTCGGTAACTTCGTATTTGGTCTTGTCGATGCAGAACTGCTGGATACGGGCGTAGATTTCCTGTTTGTGGCGGTCGCGGGCATCGGCGGTGTTGAAGTCGGGATTGGTGAGCCAGTCTTCGAAGCCGAGCGCTTTGCATGCCAGTTCGAAGTCTTTTTTGCCGCGCTGAAGGATTACATAAGCGTAGGCATTCGGGTCGGTTTCCCAGCCTTTGCATTTGTAGGTCCAGCCGAGCACGCCCGAGCCCTCCTGATTGCCGGAGCGGGGCACAAAGTCGCCGAATTTCTCGTTGGGGTACTGCGGGAACTGGGTGAGATAGCCGATACGGTCGAGTGTAAGCTGGTCGCGTGTCTTGATACGGCACAGGTTGAGGCAGGCGTTGTGCATCGACTGATATACGAACACACCTTCGCCGGTCTTTTCGCGCTGCATCAGGGCGGCGAGCAGACCGATGGTCATGTGCATGCCTGTGTTCGAATCGCCCAGAGCGGCGCCGCTCTGGGTAGGCACGGCGTTATCGCCTTCCCACCAGCCGGTGGTGGAGGCTGCGCCGGCTGTCACCTGTGCTACTGGCTCGTAGGCCTTGAGGTTGGCATACTGCGACGATACTGGGAAACCTTTTATAGTACCGTAGATGCATCTGGGGTTGATTTTGTGAACCTCTTCCCAGCTGAAGCCGAGTTTGTCCATTGCACCCGGATGAAGGTTTTCGATGAATATGTCGCAGTCCTGAATCAGCTTGGTGAGGATAGCCTTGCCGTCGGGAGTGGCGGCGTCGAGAGCGAGCGATTTTTTGTCGGAGTTAAGCTGCAGGAAGTAGTAGCTGGGCTCGTTGGGATCGAACTGGAGTTCGTTACGGGTGGCATCGCCGGTGCCGGGGCGTTCGATTTTGATTACTTCTGCGCCGAGCCATGCCAGCAACTGTGTACACGAGGGGCCTGACTGTACGTTTGTGAAGTCGACCACCTTGATTCCTTGAAGAGGAGCGTAGTTCATATCTATGATTTTTTGGGATTGTTTTATTCAAGTACTGTCAATGCTGCTTTCACGCATTGATATTACTCTAACACCCAAAATTCAGGAAATGTTCAGCTGCGCCGGAAATATATGAATGCTGCCGTCGAGGCCATCGGAAGGACAATTGTAAGTGCTGTCCAGGGGCCTGCGATGGCTTTGAGAACAGTGGTGATGACGGCTGTGGCGGCAGATACTCCCATGAGCACCCATACGCTGCGGGCGAGGGTGAGGCTGTAGCGACAGCGGTAAACACTGTACACAACCGCGAAATATATCACATACCACAGTACATAGGCGCTCCCGAGACCGGCGAAACCGAAGATTTTGAACAGTACTGTGCTCAGTGTGAAGTATACTACAGCGCTGGTACATTCTGTAAACAGATAGGTGCGGCCGTCGCCGCGCGCAATCATGCAGAATGCCATGCACCATGCCGGTGCTCTGAAAATCATGCCCGCTATGCCTGTCGACACGAAAGAATCGGCATCTACGAAGGAATCGGCGTAAAATATCTGAATTATCAGACGGCTGCAGCATATCACAGCTACAATCACAGGCAGCAGTATGCATAGCGACATAAGCGCCTCATGGCTCACAACGGTGCGTGTGCGCATGGCGGAGCGGCACACTTTCGACAGCCTGGGGTAGAACTCCATCGATATTGCCGTAAAGAGGATGCCTACGTAGGTGTTGAGCATTGTGGAGCCTGCATTGAATATACCAACGGTTCCTTCGCCGTAAAGACGGTTGAGGAATACCATCAGGGCATAGATAGAGAGGATGTTGGCAAGATTGCTTATTGTCAGGCTGGCTCCTAATTTAAGGATACCGCGTCCTTCCCGGAGCACGGTTCCCATGCCGAGGCGGGGAAATGGCCCGGTGCGCACGCCGTAGATGCGGGCGAAAAGGCAGTTGGTGAAAGCGAAGATAATCAGCACCGGAACAATGGCGTCGATTCTGAAAAAATAGTAGAGCGGCAGGGCGCATGCCGTGCCGGCGATGGCGCCGTAGAGTGTGCTCCGGGCAAGATTCCTGAGGCGGTCGTAGCCTTGCATGAGGGCGCCTTCGACGGCTGTCGAGGCCGACAGAGGCAGAATCACGGCCAGCGCTATGAATGCTGTGGTGTGGCTGCTGTCGCCGAAGGTGACAGTGCTCAGAACAGGAGACAGTATCACAGTGAGGACTGCACCGCCTATGCCTAAGATGAGGCCGAGGCGGCGCACAAGAGCTGCCGTACGGTTTTTCTTTTCGGAATTTTCGGCCGACGATATGTCGCGCACCGAGCTGTTGCGGATGTCGAACTGGGTCGATGTGGTCAGTATTTCGACGGCCCTGGCATAAAGACTCAGAAGGCCTATGCCTGTCTGACCCACCCACAGAGCCACCAGCTTGGTACGGATCACCGACACCACGATGCCTACAGCCTGCACGCCTGTAAAAAGACTGAGAGCCCTGAACACGCGGCGTGTAGTGGCCGGAACGGGACGGCGGTGTTTCAACGGAGTTTTATCCATTGTGCCGGGTCGAGTTTTTCTTTTTCGTGGCGTACTTCGAAGTGAAGGCGTGTGCGGTTGTTGTCGCGGGGGTCGGTGTAGACTGTTCCGAGACGTTCACCGGCGCCTACATGCTGTCCCTTGCGCACGGCGATGTCAGTCAGCCCGGCATAGACCGTCAGATATTCGCCATGGCGTACGAGCACCACATTGTGGTACCCCTCCATCACTATCACCATCGACACCGTTCCTTCGTGTACGGCGCGTGCCGAGGCTCCCTTGGTTGTCTCGAGGTCGATGCCGTTGTTCACAGTTTTCACTTTCGAATATTCTGCATGAGTGTTTACTCCGAATGGTACAGCCACTGTGGCGTTCCGGTCGAGGGGCAGAGGCAGCCGTCCTTTCATTTCTGCAAAAGGTTTGCCGGAGGCTGCAACGGGCTGAGGTGTTGTTTTTTCCGGTTGTGACGGCCGCACTGCTGGAGCTGTCGGGGCTGACGGTTGTTTTTGCTGCTGTTTGTTCGGCTGTTGCTCGCGCTGACGGCGCTCGGCTTCTTCGCGTTCTTTTTTCTTTCGGGCTTCTTCGGCGCGGCGGGCTTCTTCGGCTGCACGCCGAGCTTCCTCTTCGATTATTCGGTTTAATTCGCGGTCGAGCTTTTCAGCCTGACTCTGTTGTTGTTTCAGTACCTTTTCGAGGTTACGGCTTTGTTTCTTCAGTGATTCGACCACGGCTTTAGCCGAACGGCTGTTCTGTTCGAGGATTGTGCGCTGCTCATTGAGCTGTCCTAAATTGGCACGGAGCACGTTCTGGGCCGAATCGAGGCGTGCGCGCCGGCGTTCGAGTTCGCGGGCCTCACGGCTGAGAGCTGTGGCTGTGCTGTCCTGCCAGCGGGCAAGGTCGCGGAGCCATGAGGCGCGCCGCATGGCCTGGCGGAAAGAGTCCGACGAAAAAAGAAAGGCTGTGGCCGAAGCGGATGTCTGGCGCTGGCGGCGTGCGGCGCGCAGGGAGGCGCCGCGTGATTGTTGGAGGTGTTCCACCCGGTTGCGGGTATGGCGGACACTGTCGGTGAGACGACGCACAATACGCCGCAGCGAGTCGCGGCTTGCAGTGAGCCTTGATATGTCGAGATTATTTTCCCTGATTTCTCCTTCGAGCGATGTAAGCCGGTTCAGCTCGCGCCGTGTATCCTCGACATTGGTGCTTATCTGGCGGCGTGTTTTCTTTATTCGCTGTTCCGTGGCCTGACGTTCGCGCTTTACGTCGCCGGCTGTCCGGCGGCCGGAGGCGCCGGCGGTCAGAAACAGAAAGGCGAGAAATATGATAATGAAGCGGGTCACCGTTTGGTATAATTTCTGAGATTACAGTTTTTTGAGAAGATCGGTGAGACCTTTGGTGGTTATGCGCCGGTAGTCCGACGGGATTTTAGGATACGACGGTGCTATGCCTTCGTTCCATTCGGCACGGTTGAGATTCCAGATTATATTCAGCTTCAGCGGTTTTCCTCGCAGAGAGGCCTCCACGGCCACCTCCGATGCCGTCATTCCGGCGCCGGTGGTCTGATGGCCGGAGAAGTGTGCCGTGAGCGGCTTCATGCCGTCAGGTGCGACGATGAGTGCGTTGACAACCGATTCGAGTCCGTCAGCGCTCCGGGTGGCTTCAAAGTGCCAGCTCACTCCTTCGGGAGTTTTTGTGGGTGTGAGGATCCAGCTGCCGGGAGTAGTGCTGTTGCCTGTTTCAAAATAGGGTGCGGCGGCTGCGGTGACCGTGCCTTTGCCGGGATCGAAGGCCTGGCCCAGAAGCAGGCTCTGGATATCGTCGAGGGTGAAGCCGAATTCGCGACGGAATATGTCGAGTGATTCCGCATAGGCCATGCGCTGCATTTTGGCGATGATGAAAACCGAATCGGTGCCGATGAATACCGATCCGACCTCGATTCCGAGGAAGCGCATTGATAGATGCACCGATTTACCGTGTACCATTGTCGCTTTGCCGCTCACCGACATGCGCTTTGGCGCTTCGAGTTCCACTTTTACCGGCATCGAAACGTCGGTCCACTGGGAATACGATGCTGTCAGTGTCTCGAAATCGGTTTTAAGTTCCGGTGCGGGTCTGTAACCGGTCTTTTTGGGGTGACGGTTTGGGCCGCACGAGCCGAGCAGAAACACGAATACTGTAATCAGGGCTATGTATGCTGTTTTTTTCATCATTCAAAGAAGTAAGCCTTGTGTGTCACTTTTTTCTTTATAGCCTCGTTGTCGGGGTCGAGCTGAAGCGCCTGTTCCCAGAATTCGACGGCTTTCACCGGTTCACCGGTCATGTAGTAGATGTCGCCGGCGTGGTCGTAGATTTCGGAGGACGGTTTGTTTTCTTCGCGCTCTTCTTCGGGCACTACAATATCATTGTTTTCGATTATTCCGCAAAGTTTCAGAGCTTTGTCCATTGTCTCCCGGGATTTCTGATAGTCTTTCGACTTGAAGTAGACCCATGCCTGAGTGTCGATGTAGGTTACATTCATAGGATCGGAAGTCGTTGCCATCGAGGCATATAATGCCGCTGTCGGCAGATCGGTTCCGGTCTGCGACATATAGTAGGCCGCATTGTTCATAGCCATGTAGTTTTTCGGATCGAGTTCTATCGCGCTGTGATAGTTCACAAAAGCGCTGTCCGGCTGTCCGGAGGCATAGAATACGTCGCCTTTCGTGCCAAAAACAAGCGACTGAATGTGTGGATCGAGGCGGCTCATGTCCAATGAATCAAGAGTCTCGATAGCCTCGCCGTAGCGTTTGAGTTGCGAAAGAGCTGCGGCGGCGTTGAGAGGGAAGTAGGGTGAATCGGGGAAGCGTCTGGTGGCTTTCTGCGACATCACTGCCATTTTTTCTGTTTCCTGAAGCTGGCCGTATGTAGAGATAAGGTTCTGCCACACGTTCTGATTCTCCGGGTCGAGGTCGATACTGTAGCTGTATTGTTCGGCCGCGCCGGCAGGGTCGCCGATGGTCGATTTATAGTCGCCGTAGAAAGCGTGGAGCACACCTTCGCCTGGATTTACCTCCTGAAGAACCTCGAACATATGGTCGATGCGCGGTTGGAGCGCAGAGTCGTTGTAGAGTTTTATCACGTAGTCGGAAAGCAGCTCGAATTTTGGCGCGAAATCGAGCTCGGGCGATTCGAGGGCGCGGAACACCTCGCGGTCGTAGGCTGCGCTGTCGCCGCGGCTCTGGAAGAAGGCCGCCCGGGCCAGATACACAAGTCCGTTGGTTGAGTCGATTTCGCATGCCCGGTCGAAAAAGCGCAGCGCAGAATCGGGCTGCTCGAGCGAGTTGTAGACAGAGCCTATGTAGAGAGCTGCTTCAATGTCGGCGGGGGCGTTGCGGTTGAGCCGCTGCATTTCGTCGATGATAGCCGATGTGTCGCCTTTGGAGGCATAGGCCCCGATAAGGCGCGATGACAGCTGCACATTGCCCTGCAGCCCTTTTCCGATGCGGCGGTAGATTCCGATGGCACGGTTTATGTCGGCTGTGTCTTTCTTTTGCGTACCGCGCACCACAAGGGCAGTGGCAAGATTCATTGCCGGGTCGGTGCGGTCGGGACGAAGGCTGTCGACGGTTTCCCAGATGCCGATTACATCGTCGATGCGACCGGCCTTACGGGCTACTGTGGCGAAGACGTTGGTGTTGTTGTCGTCGGAGGGATTGGCTTCCCAGCGGCGCTTCAGGTCGTTATATGCCTTGGCAAGGACTGTGGAGTCGCTGTTGCTGTCGGCGATTCGGATTTCGGCAAGAGCGCCGGCTATGAAGGGATCGGCACTGTCGAGGGCGGCGGCGCGGCGAAGAAGCATGTAATAGTCGTCATAGCGTTCTTCGGTGACGGCGTTGGCAGCTTCAAGGAAAATGTACTCTGCTTTCCGGTGGTCCGCCTCGCCCTTGTCGGGTCTGGAGGCGAACGACAGCAGTGTTCCTGTCAGCATAAGTGCTGCTATTATATATGATGTTGGCTTTCGCGACATAGTATCGGGTTTCCTAATCTCTTGACCTCCTAATCTTCTGACTTCCTACTTAACACCGCTGTGACCGAAGCCGCCGTCGGCTCGCTCGGTATCGTCGAGCGAGATCTGTTCGGACCATACGGCGTGGACTACGGGCGCTATCACGGCCTGACAGATGCGGTCGCCGTTGCTTATGGTGAATGGCTCTGAACCGAGATTCGCAAGAATGACACCGATTTCACCGCGGTAGTCGGCATCAATGGTTCCGGGTGTGTTCAGAAGTGTTATACCGTGCTTCAGGGCAAGGCCGCTGCGGGGCCGAAGCTGCATCTCGTAGCCGTCGGGCACTGCCACGCGAAGGCCTGTCGGCACAAGTGCACGCGCTCCCGGGGCTACGGTCATAGGCTCTGAAAGCATGGCGCGCACATCCATTCCGGCTGCCGAAGGTGTTGTGTAGCAGGGCAGGGGATTGGTCGATTTGTTGACCACAGGTATGTTAACGGTTTTGAAACCCATAGTAGTACGTTTTTTAGTAATTGACGGCACAGTGCCGTCATCCGATGTTTGGGACCGCCGGGGCCACTTGCAATCTATAACGCTCGAAACAGCCCTAAAGATTGATGCGGCGTGTGGTGGTTTCAGTTTTAAGAATGTAGATACCCCGTGTGCCGATAGTGAGCCTGACTGTGCCTGGCGATATTTTCTTTTTTGTAATGAGTTGTCCCAAAATAGTGTACACGCTCACTTCGACAGTGCGTGGAGTGGTAATGTAAATCTTGTGGTCGCGTGTGCTGACTTCGATCTGCTCCGATTCGCTTCCGGGCGGAGTGTCGCGAAGTTCCACAACCTCCCACACCGGCGTGCGGCTGTCGGCTGCCATGCCCGGCACAGCCGATGCAAGAGTCAGAATGACGATGACTATAAAAAGTATGCGTTTCATTAGTCCTGAGTACTGTTTGTCATTTCGCCGGCGATGGAACTTTTAAGGCGTTCGGCGACTTCGGCCGTGCTGTAGCCCTGGCCGAAGAGGAACATCATTTTTGTTATCGCGGCTTCGAAGGTGAGGTCTTCGCCCGACACAACACCGGCCTCCGAAAGCATATTGCCTGCCACATAGCGCTTTGGGTGCACGCCGCCGTTGAGACACTGAGTGACATTAAGAATCACATGTCCCGAGGCGATACATTCCTTTACAGCATCGATAAACCATGGAGCTGTGGGCGAATTGCCGGCGCCGTAGGTGCGCAGCACAAAACCTTTTACACCCGGCGCTTTCAGCAGATAGCGGAAAACGTCGGGGTCAAGGCCCGGAAAGAGGTCGATGGGCATCACGTTTGTGTCGAGATTGTAGTGCGGCACAAGCGGTTTCTCATCGGGCACTTTGTGGAGGAAATCGCGGTTGAACTGTATTCCCAGACCTATTTTGGCAAGTTCGGGATAGTTGTTGCTTTTGAAGGCGTTGAAATTGTCGGCGCTGCGTTTGGTGGAGCGGTTTCCGCGCCAGAGGTAATTTTCGAAAAGGATGGCTACTTCGCGGACCGTTGGATTGCCGGCGCAGTCGCGGTCGGCGGCAATCTGCAAAGCCGTAATCAGGTTTTCCTCGCCGTCGGTGCGAACCTCGCCTATCGGAAGCTGCGAACCTGTGATTATAACAGGTTTATGCAGGTTTTCGAGCATGAACGACAGCGCTGATGCCGTGTAGGCCATGGTATCGGTGCCATGGAGAACGACGAATCCGTCGTAGTCCCCGTAGTTGTCGGCTATGGCGTGGCAGATTCGGCGCCAGTAGTCGACGTTCATGTCCGACGAGTCGATAGGCTCGGGAAACTGGATATTGTCGATGTCGTAGTCGAGCATCTTCACCTTGGGTACGTTCTCCATCAGACGGTCGAAGTTGAAAGGACGCAGAGCCTTGGTGACCGGGTCCTCGATCATGCCTATGGTACCGCCGGTGTAGACTATTAATATCCTGGGTTTCATTGCAGTTGATTGCTTGGTTGCTTGATAATGGCTTGGCTCGTCGGCTCCGGCTCACTTCACCTGTGCTCCGTTCGTGGCCTCGGCCGAAGGCGAGGCCACGGTGAGGCTGCCGTCGGCATTGAGAGCCGACAGAATCATGCCCTGGCTTTCGACACCGCATTTTTTGACGGGTGCGAGATTGGCGACGAAAATCACCTGTTTGCCGACAAGTTCCTCGGGCTGATAGTACTGAGCTATGCCCGATACGATGGTGCGTGGAGTTCCCGTGCCGTCGTCGATGCTGAATTTAAGAAGCTTGTTGGCTTTTTTGACACGTTCGCAGCTCAGCACTGTGCCCACGCGGAGGTCGATTTTGCCGAACTCGTCGATGTTGATTTCGGACTGCTGGGGTGCCGGCTTGAAGTTGCGTATTTCGTTCTGGCGTTTTGTTTCGATGAGGCGGTCGACCTGTGCCTGAATGGTGGCGTCATCGATTTTCTCGAACAGCAGTTCGGGCTTGCCGATGACAGTGCCTGCGGCGACGGGTTTTCCGCCAATCATGTCCCAGTTCAGTTTTCCGAGGCCGAGCGTGGCGGCAAGTTTCCGGCTCATGAAAGGCATGAAAGGCTCCATTACCACTGCGAGCGACGCGCATACCTGCAGGCATACGTTGAGCACCGTTTCCACCCGTGCCGGATTTTCTTTCCACACTTTCCAGGGTTCGGTTTCCTGCAGATATTTGTTGCCTGCGCGCGCAAAGGCCATGGCGTCCTTGAGAGCTTCGCGGAAATGGAAATTCTCGAGATTGTCGGTGAGCGATGCTTTGAGGGTATTCATTTCGTCGAAGAGGGCGAGGTCGATGTCCTCGAGTTTGCCTTCGGCGGGCACTGTGCCGTCGAAATACTTGTGGGTGAGCACAAGAACACGGTTGACGAAGTTGCCGAGAATGGCCACAAGCTCGTTGTTGTTGCGGGCCTGGAAGTCGCGCCACGTGAAGTCGTTGTCCTTGGTCTCCGGGGCGTTGGCGGTTAGCACATAGCGCAGCACGTCCTGCTTTCCGGGGAAGTCGGCGAGGTATTCGTGGAGCCACACGGCCCAGTTGCGCGAGGTGGAAATCTTGTCGCCTTCGAG